>JAQVWB010000059.1:0-8394 GCA_028698695.1 Syntrophomonadaceae bacterium
CTTCCCGAAACTGGAAGGAACCCGTCATGTTAACATGGCTCTGATTGCCAAACTTATTCCCAGTTACATGTTTATGTCGGCAGAATTCGAAGAAGTGGGCAGAATTACTGACAATCGCGACGACACCTATATGTTTAATCAGGGTCGTACCAGAGGCTATGCCAAGACCAAATTCCATGATTATATGATTGCTTACAACAGCCTTTCACATCTGCCTAATGTACAAGTATATATTGATCAGATCAACGCTTACAAGAACTATTTGCTGGTTTCCGGCCAGGATCTGGCCAGGCAGATGATGGACTTCGATTACCTGCTGGCAGTAGGCGAGCTGTTTACGATGGTAGCTTATGGACAGCTTATTATCGAAAGCGCCAAAATGGAAGGTGTCAGTGATGCGGTTATGAATCAAATGTTTGATGTATTCGTCAGAGATTTCTCCATGTATGCCATGGAACTATATGGCAAACCTCTTAATACTGATGCCCAGGCAGAAGCCATTGAAAAAATGTTCAGACGCCCGGTCACCAATGAAGAAGAATTTGAAAAGGTGTTAAGAGAAGAAGTTTACAGTCTGGTCGACACTTACATTCAAAATCCGTAAACAGAACAAAACACCAACCATCATACCGGCTGTTTTTCTTCACGGAAAACAGCCGGTTCGTTTCATTGCATCATAAGACGAAAATGTTTTTGAATTTATTTCAAAAGCATTTTTTTCTATGATAATATTATGTTTAAGAAGTATTGGAAGAAAATACAGGAAAGAAGGAGCATCAAAATTGAGTAAGTATCAGCCTTACAAAGAATCAGTTTTACAATACAGCCAGCATTTATCGCACAAAGGATATACAGTTGGCACTGGCGGCAATATATCCATCCTGATTGAAGGGGAAAATGCTGTGGCAATAACTCCAACCAGTATGGATTACTTTGGTATTCATGTCGATGACATCTGCATAGTTGACTTTGATATGAATGTCCTGGAGGGAAAATATAAGCCTTCCATTGAAACCGAAATGCATATAGAAATTTACAAACATCGGCGTGATGTTAATGCCATCATGCATACCCATCAAGTATATGCCAGCATATTTGCTTTAATCAACGAACCACTTCCAGCTCTTTTTGATGAAGTAACTTTTAATACCGGGCATATTATTGATGTTATCCCTTATGCCTTATCTGGCAGTCATCAGTTATCACAAAACACAGTAAACAAATTAAAAAACCGCTGTAACTGTTATATTATTCAAAACCACGGAGCACTAAGCCTGGGGATATCAATTGAAAATGCCTTTCGTAATGTAGAACTTTTGGAAAAGACTGCCCGCACCTATTATTATGCTCTTTCCAGTGGTCGTGCGGTCACCAAATTGCCCGACTCGGTTGCTTCCGGTTTATGTAAAATGCTCTATGAAAAACAGGACCAGGAAATAGCCCGAAAAAAAGCCAACCGACTATAATACGAGCTTCGGCATAGCAGATCTACATGGGCTTCTTTCGGTGCGCCTGAAACAGTATAATTGATTTTTAGTAAAAGCTGAAATCTAAAAAAAGGCGGTCTCACAAAACCGCCTTTTTTTACATTTTTATTGCATTCGATGTGTTCAATCTTTTCCCTTCTATTGCCCATCTTTGTTACCTCCTAATTTTCATTTAGGAAGCCAACGCATTCTTATGTTATTTCCCATTAAATGTTACGCATACGTTTTTACCGCATACGCATACCGCGTACTCAAAAATAAAAAGAGCCTTGCGTATTTGTTTTTAAACATATCTTACAAAGCTCTTAATTTTGACGATTATGGTGTCGGAGGGGGGACTTGAACCCCCACCCTTGCGGATACGCCCCTCAAACGTACGTGTCTGCCCGTTCCACCACTCCGACACAAATACTGGTTTTAGGATCAGAAAGACTATATCGCTTCCCAACCCATGCGTAATTATACAACAGCATTTGTGGCGGTGTCAATCGTGACCGGCTCTACGGCCAACCATTTTAAGTGAGTTATTTCCCGGATTTGGGCAGGGAGTTTTCTGCTTTACTGTCCAAAGAAGGTTTTAATAGCTCCAGCTTATACCAGTCTATCATTTCCATACCGTTGACCTGCAGATTCTTAACCTCTTTACCAACTATTTTGGCAGCGCGTTTTTGAAACAGCCAGATAGCTGGTGCATCATCAACTATGAGAGCTTCCGCTTTATTCAGCAGTTCAATACGTTTTTGACTGTTGCCCGTCTGGCGGCGGGACTCATCAAGGATTTTATCCAGCTGGGGATTCTGATAACCACTATAATTGGTAATACCTAATTGAGAGCTATGGTAGAGGCTGTATAAAAAGCTGTCCGCATCAGGATAGTCAGCCTGCCATCCTATTCTAAACAGACCCAGGCTATTTTTAGCCAATTGCTTTTTATAATAATCCCATTCCATTTCCTGCAGCTCAACTTTAATACCAATCTCCTGCAGTTGCTGCGCAATCATTTCTGCTACCATGCGGTGTCCTGCATCTTCGTTATAGTAAAGAGTAAATGGTTTTAACCCTTCCCCATCCGGGAAGCCGGCATCGGCCAGCAGGTCTTTGGCTTTTTGCCGATCAAAACTGTATCCCCGCATTTGCTGGTTGTATCCAGGCAGTCCGGCAGGTATGGCTCCTTTAGCTGGTCGATAGCTTCCTTCAAAAACTTCCTCTATAATGGCATGGCGATCAATGGCATAATTTAAGGCGCGCCGTAATTGGTAGTTATTATTCCAGGGTTGTTTATACAGATTAAACCCGATCGAATAGGTTTCCAGCAATATTCTTTCAATATATTGGTCCTTATATTGCGGATTCTTTTTCAGGTTTTTAGTTTCCTTTAGCGGTACCTTGTCCAGATAATCCAGCTTTCCATCTTTAAATTGCCGGAAGGCTTCATCTTCTTCAGGAATAATTTTTATTGCCAGAGCGGTTATCCCTGGTTTACCCCGATGATAATCATCGTTCCGAAGCATGGTAATGTTGCAGTTATCTTTATTGTCACTAATCCGATATGCTCCGGTTCCAGCCAGAGGTGATGTTTGCTGTTCATTATCATATACCCAGAATATTGGATTAGTAAGCATATAAATGAAAGCAGAATTCGGTTGGGAAAATTTTATTTTAACAGTATTATTGTCTGCAGCTATTATTCCTGAAATATCGGTCGTTTTACCTTCCAGTCGCTCTTTGCTGCCGGTAATAGATAGAAATAGACACACATTGGCCCAATCACGAGCGGTGGAAAAGTTTCTTTCCCATGCGGCTTTAACATCCTGGGCAGTGAGCTGCTTTCCATTATGAAATTTAATTCCTTTTTTTAAACTAAGAGTCAGGGTTTTGCCATCAGATGAATACTTCCAGTTTTTCAGCAACAGGGGTTTAAGGCTGCGGGTCTCTTCATCATAATAAACCAGACTCTCATACATAGCTGAAGCAATCAGGGTTTCCTCATGATTATCAAGCAATGCCGGTTCCAGTGAATCAATTTCACCGACCAGGCCAATGTTAATAGCCCGGGAGTCAAGGCTGGCAGCATATTCTACCTGATTTTGATGATAGATTAAAGCCGTTATTATGATTACCAGTATAAGTGCCATGAATGCTATTCGTCGGGCTGTAATAAACAAAATAAAATGCCCCCTTTTACACGTATTGTTCTGGGGACATTATATTAGTTGGTTTAGTATTTTATTCCGGCTTATGCATATTTTTACCATTTGCCAATGGTTAGAAACCTCATTCGTAAATCGCCTGATAGGCTTCATAATTTTTCAACACATTGGCAACATATTCTCTGGTTTCATTAAATGGCATCTGGTCCAGGTTTTTGGAACTGCCATCCCAAACGTCCTGTTCCAGCCATTTGTTGACGGTACCCCGTCCGGCATTGTACGCCGCAATTACAACCGGAGTTTCTCCATTAAACTCCTGCTCCAGATCAGCCAGATACCAACAGGCAAACTGGATATTAGTTTCAGGATCATGCAACTGTTCGATATCAAAATCGGTAATATTATGCTTACTGGCAATCCATGCAGCCGTTTCAGGCATTATCTGCATCAACCCTTTAGCCCCTGCCGAAGATTGGGCACCGGTCTGATATTTGCTTTCCGCCCTCATTATGGCAAACACCAGCCAGGGATCAATCTGACTTTCAGAAGCAGCAGTGAGAACTGTTTCCTGGTGTGGTTGTGGGTAAAATATGGTAATCCATTGGGGGAAAGTCAAAACCGCCACAAAAAAAAGCAGTATAGCTGACCATAACAAAATTGATACGTGGTTTTTTGCCTTGACTCTCACATCCAATACCCCCAACCATATAGGAACAGTTAATACATATATATTATAATTGCCCCAGAATAGTTTTGTAATATCTGGTGGCGGTCTCTATTGTTTCCTTCATTGTATTTCGGTTGTCGATAACGATATCTGCCCGCTTGGCTTTTTCGTCCAGATTCATCTGCGCATCAATTCGTTTAATGGAATCATCCCGGTCCAGATCTTCCCTTTTCATTAATCGCTCAATCTGGGTTTCCTCGTCTACCCATATTACCCATACCTCATCACATATTCTTTCCATATGAGTTTCATACAGCAATGGGACCTCAATAAAAACAACTGCATTCGGCTGATCAGCTTTGATGGTTTGCAGAATGTGTTTAAAATGTTCCATTACCCGGGGATGGGTTATTTGATTAAGCTCCTGTAAGCTCTCCGGATCATCGAAAACGATACTCCCCAGTTTATCGCGGTTGATAGTCTGGTCCTCATGCAGTATTTCCACTCCGAACAAGGCCACAATATCTTCCCAGGCTGGTTTACCCGGTTCCACAATAGAGTGGGCAACTTCATCGGCATCGATTACAATGGCCCCCATTTCCTGTAACGCCCTGGAAACTGTGCTCTTGCCACTTGCAATCCCACCTGTCAAACCGATGATTCTCATAAATTATCACCGACTTTACATAATTTCTAATACCCCAATTATAATAAATATACACCCTGATAATAAGGTTGAAACACTTTTCAACCTGTTACCCGGACAAATTTCGCCCAGATACATTCCGCTATAGATTAATATAAATTTTAACATACCTACGCACAAGGCAGTAAAAAAAATATTAAAACCAGCCATAGCCATGCCTGCACCTGCACCCAGCGCATCCATAGCCAGTGCCAGACCTAAAAATATGGCTTCCTTAAGACTAATCTCCCCGGATAAATCCATATCAGCGCTGGCCGGTTCTTTGAGAATCTGTACTATAACCCCCAGCGGTTTCACATTAAAACTTAGCAGTTCCCCGTCTCCACCTAGACTGCCGATATGATCCCGCAGTGCCCCCAGTAAAAAATATCCGCCTATAATCATGAGCAACATTGCTCCAATTTTCCGAGCCCAATCGGATGGAATAACCGCTGCCAATCCCTGACCACAGTACATGGAAATTGTTACTGCCAGGGCAGATGACAAAGCAATCAGCAGCAGAGAACCCAGTGGAATTCGAATTTTTTTAACCCCATAAGCCAGACCGGCAATTAATCCATCTGCACTTACTGCCAGGGCAAATAACGGCACAGCAAATAGCTCCACCTTAAGACACTCCTATCCACGCAGTTATACCAATACTATATGGATAGGGAAAATAAAGTGTTACTGATATTAGCCCTTATAGCTGGCAATGTTCACAGTAATGACTGCTGCGTCCCCCAATACGATCACAGCAGATTAATTGCCCGCAAACGGGACACGGCATATTCTTTCGCCCATAAACCTGTAAATTATTCTGGTTATTGCCGGCCTCATTATTACCATCCCGATAATCACGAAAAGTAGTCCCCCGTTGTTCAATGCCTGATTGCAAAACATCTTTTATGGATCTTGATAAGCGGATAATTTCTTCATTATTCAACGAACCTGCCGGCCGTGAGGGAAGAATCCCCGCCCGGAACAAAGCTTCGTCAGCGTATATATTGCCGATTCCGGCAATCAGGTTTTGATTAAGCAACAAGCCCTTGATGGCAACCTTACGATTCTTTATAATATCAGCCAGATAAACGGCATTGAAATCTTCCCCTAAAGGCTCTTTTCCCATACGGTTGAAAAAAGACGCTAAATCCTTTACCAGCCATAACCCGCCAAACCTGCGCGCGTCCTGATAAAGTAACTTGCGCTGGTTATCCAGCACTATTTGGGCATGAATATGCGGCTCTTGCAGCTGCTCCTGAACGTCAAGCATAAAAAAACGACCGCTCATACCCAGATGAACAATGAGATTTAGTCCGCTGGTTGCAGATAGAATTAAATACTTCCCCCGCCGTTCAATTGATTTGATTTTTTTGCCGCATAATTCTTCCGGTTTAAAATCCTGGCGTCTGAGAACTGCCGGGTGATTTATCTGTAAAGAAATAAACTTTGCTCCTGTATTAGTTAACAGGGAGCGTTTTACGGTTTCAACTTCGGGTAACTCTGGCATATAAATCCCTCCTCCCGACAAGCACCAATAACATTAAATATCCTGCATATCATACCAATTACTGCCCACTTTTAAACACACTTCCAGGGGCACCTTGAGAGTACAGGCATTTTCCATTTTTTCCCTTAAAATCCCCATGACCAAATCAAATTCTTCACGGGGAACTTCCAACACCAGATCATCGTGCACCTGCAATAGCATGCGGCTACGCAGTTTTCGGTCTAGTAATTCTTTATTTATATTAATCATGGCCAACTTTATAATATCGGCAGAACTTCCCTGAATAGGAGTATTAAGTGCCATACGCCGGGCAAAAGACTGTACCATTTTATTGCGTGCATTTAAGTCCGGTAAATAGCGCCGTCTTTTCAGTATGGTTTCCACATAACCGTTGCGCATACCAAACTCCACAATATCCTCCATGTATTGCTTGACACCGGGATAACTGGCTAAATAGTTATCAATATACTGACGGGCCTCCTTACGACTAACTCCGGTATCACGGGAAAGTCCAAAATCGCTGATTCCATAAATAATACCAAAATTGACCGCTTTTGCACGCCTGCGTAAATCCGGAGTGACCTCATGCAGAGATACGTGAAATATCTCTGATGCCGTACGGGTATGAATATCAATCCCCTGATGGAAAGTCTCAATTAAAGTCTTATCCCCACTTATATGCGCCAAGGCCCGTAAATCAATCTGGGAATAATCAGCTGATAAAAGGTACCAATCATCTGCCGGTGCTGTAAATGCTTTACGAATTCGTCGGCCTTCCTCCATCTTTATAGGGATATTCTGCAGATTGGGCTCTACGCTGGATAATCTGCCGGTAGCCGTCTGAGCCTGTTTGAAAATCGTATGTACACGTCCGGTATCAGGGTGAATCAAATCCGGAAGGGCATCTGCATAAGTTGATTTCAATTTACTCAATTGGCGATAAGTCAATATATGCCTGATTATTGGGTGGTCTTCACCCAACTCCTCCAGGACTTCTGCACCGGTAGCATAACCGGTTTTAGTCTTTTTCACTACCCTTAGCCCCAGGTCTTCAAATAGTATTTTGCCCAATTGTTTGGGAGAATTAATGTTGAAGTTTTGTCCGGCCATTGCAAAGATATTTTCCTCACTATGTTTAATACCGGCAGTTAATTCTGCTGAAATTGCCACCAAAGTATCACGTTCCACTCTTATCCCGCAAAACTCCATGTTTGCCAGTACTTTGGATAAAGGCATTTCTACCTCATCCAGTAAATAAATCTGGTCAGGCGAGATGGAGTTAAGTAGACAAGTGTATAATTCCGGCAGTTTGCTGACCAACAGAGCGTGATTAGCGGGAGTGGCATTAATATGCAAATGCTTTTGCATGGTTTCATGCAATAATTCCCCTTCAAAAGCCGGGTCATTTATATAAGCAGCCAAAAGCGTATCACCCTTGATCCCATCCAGTTCAACACCAAACCTTTTTAATATTACCTGGGCAAACTTGGCATTATGAAATAGTTTGGGTATGTTGCCCGACTCCAATAATGGACGCAAAATATCCAATTGTCCGCCTGTATTCTCTTCCAAGGCCATGCGGTATACAGTTTGACCATTAAACATATAAATTTCCTGCAATTTTGCCCACATGGGATGATGATAATCCGCCTCAATAACAATTGCCAAATTCTGTCCGGCAGATATTGAATCAACTATGTCGGCTATCTGTTCAGCACTATTTATCTCAACTACCGGTAAAATTGCTTCTTCTGCTTGCAGTTGCCCTGCTGTTTCATTCCCCTGCAGGGAAGCTAAAAAACTATTAAACTCCAATCGGCGGTACAATTCTCTTAACTGGGCATAATCAGGTTCTTTCAGGCAAAAATCTTCCCAATTGCAGTTTAATTCCATAT
>JAQVWB010000059.1:8404-9798 GCA_028698695.1 Syntrophomonadaceae bacterium
TATGTTGATAAAGGGTTTCCAGATTTCCATACTCACCAATTAACTTTATAGCCGTCTTTTCACCTATACCAGGAACTCCGGGAATATTATCAGAAGCGTCCCCCATCAGAGCCTTGATTTCTATTAATCGGTCCGGCGTTACCCCGTACCGGTTTATAACTGCCTGCGGATCATAAGTTTCCATTTCGGTGATACCTTTTTTGGTCATCATAACCGTTACCTGCTCCGATACTAATTGCAAGGTATCCTTATCCCCGGTCAGAATTATAGTGGGAATATCATTTTCGTCAGTTTGACGACTGACAGTACCTATAATATCATCTGCTTCGTAACCCTGTACTTCCAGAAAATCCACATTCATGGCGGTCAGAATTTCCCGCAGGAAGACAAACTGATCTCTCAGCTCATCCGGAGCAGCCAAGCGATTGGCTTTATATTCATTAAACAGGGAATTTCTAAAAGTCTGCTTATCCTTATCAAAGGCCACCAATAAATGAGTAGGCTGTTGTTCAGCCTTAACCCGGTTAAACATAGTAAGAAATCCATAAATACCATTGGTATATATCCCTTCACGCGTATGCAGTAACGGCAGCGCATAAAAAGCACGGTATAACAGGCTGTTGCCATCGATCAGTAAAAATTTGGATTGTGTCACTAAAAAGTTCCACCTTTCCTCGTATAATATTTCTACCCATAAAAATTCAATGGACAGGAGAATATTCCCTGCCCATTTTAATTATGTGCTGTTTAATTATGCTTTAAGCCTTTAAGGATTAACTTCCTGAACCAGTTGCACCTTAATGGTTGCCATCTGTAATTCCTTTTCCAGTTTCAGCTTTTTATCCCGCCATACTTGCAATTCAGTTTGTAATTTAATCCTGTTCCCCTCATCGCCAGTATCCAATTCGCAAATCTGGTTCTCCAGCATTTGGATTTGATTAACGGCCTCGCTGTATTGTTCCGTATAAACTACCTGATCACCTACCGGCATACCTGCCTGGCCAACCGCCTCCAATTGTTTTAAAATTGCCCCCACCTGTTCGGAACCAACCTTAAAACTAACTTCACGGGTTATACCGTCTAGTGCCTGAACCTCGCTGCCAGCATGTGTTACTCTGGCCTGAGCTCCATTGGCTTCGGCAATCTGGACCACCTTGGTAACTGAGTCATTTAAATTATCAACTTTGATGGTTGATTTAAATACATCCGCCAATTTAGGGTCTACCTGTATCTTCTGTGGACTGATTTCTGTTACTGGTTGTTCAGCGGAAGCAGGGCCCAAAGTCTGAACTTTTTCCTGCCCGGGAGCAGGGTTATTCTTTTCAGCTATCTGCTCTGGCGGCTGTACTTCCTTGTTCTGATTTCCCCACAGCTGAATTCTCTGAATAATATCA
>JAQVWB010000060.1 GCA_028698695.1 Syntrophomonadaceae bacterium
ATTACGCAAATTTCATCTACACCTGCAACAATACGTTTGGTTAATAGCGTAACATCATCCTGAAGACTCTCAGCAAAAGATTCATCTACAAGCCAGACCCCCAGGAAAGCATGATCCTGGGTAAAAACAATAATTGGATGAAGTCCTGCCGCTTCAGCGCAGGCAGCAAATAATAAGGTGAGATCAAGACAGGTACCCAGACGATGTTTATTAATAATATCAGGGGTGCGTATTTTTTGCCCCTGTTCCTCAAAACTAGCCGGTGGTACACAATAGGCAATTTCTTTTGCCTGCAGAGCAGAATATATGGAAGCCAGTTGTTGGCGAACTCTTTTGTGATCCTTGCTTTGATAGGCATCCAACGAGGGACTTCCAGTTTGCTCTCCCAAGTGAGCAGTAGCACTATGAAGAAAACCGGCGATATCAGGATGATTAGGGAAAACAAAGGCGGCAATAATTTCGGGTAAGCTTCGAGTACCGTTCCATTCATCGTAGGATAAAATATCTATAGGTGATGTACTGGAATAGATAAGATCCTCGTTATCTTTAACAAAAATTATAAGCATTCCGGTCAAGCGTTCAGTCAGGCTCCCTAAAAAAGCCGGTGTAAGTTGAATGTCAATAACGCCAAGATCAAGTCTTTGACCAACAGGTAAAGCGGCAATGGTAGTTGACCAGGGTGTCGATAATTCAGGTTCTGTGGTTATAGTGATGGTTAGTTGCTCAATATCCTTGCTTCCATTATTAATCAAACACAGCCGCTTAACCAAGGGGACATGATTCTGCTGCATAGCATAATTCACCGTATTATCATAGACCAATTCACAGCTGATACTTATTTCATTGTTTTTCATATTATCGTGCTCCCGTGGGATAATATCCTTCCTCTTGTATTGTTCTGTATAATATTGGTATATCCTGCTAAATAATCAAGATATTTGACTGTATAGTAATAAAAATTGAATTGTAACTACCGTAATGACAAACTGTTAATTAAAAGTGGGCAGCATATGCGGTAGGAATAGTCTGTATAGAGGATGGTAAAATAACAGGAGCAATGTTATTATCTAATACAATATCCGTTAAAATCTACAGGAGTTATGAGGTTTTATTATGAATGAACTTTCCCAAAAGTTAAATCAATGTAAAAGACCTTCTGGTGAACCGGGAAAACTGATTGCCGATATGATGAATGAAAGCCATTATGCGTTGACCACCTGGGGCATGGAAATGTTCTCTATAGCACCTGACAGTACCATACTGGATGTCGGTTGCGGAGGAGGACGAACAATTTACCGGATGACCGAAATAGCCTCTGAGGGAAAAGTCTTCGGGATTGATTATTCACCAGACTGTGTAGCCTGGTCCAGTGCCTATAACGAGGAATGGATTAAGGAAGGACGGGTGGAAATACTGCATTCTCCTGTTAATGAACTACCTTTTAAAGATAATTTTTTTGATATAGTTACCGCAGTTGAAACCGTTTATTTTTGGCCGGATCTAGCTGAATCTTTTAAAGAGATAAAGCGGGTCTTAAAGCCTGGCGGCAAATTTATCATTATTAATGAAGTGTATAAAAGTGAGCTTTTTCGGGAAAGAAATGAAGCCTATACTGCCGCTGGAGATATGCAGATATTTGCCCCGGAAGAATTAAAGCAATTGCTGGAGGATGTTCAGTTTAAGAATGTAACAACTGCAGTGGTGAAAGCTAATAATTGGTTGTGCTGCATCGGAGAGAAGTAACCCTCTGGCTCTTTTGGGTTTTTGCGTTAAATGGTATAGATATATACCAAGCGGCTCGCTTATCAACCTGACAAAGCTTTTATCATTAAAAGGCAGTTTTCCTAAAGCATCAGCCTGCAACAGACGTACAGCGCAGTCTTCAGCTATACGTATTTTATATAACCCTGTTTCTTTCATCTAAAAGGTACATACCTCGGGATGATGGTCATTTCTAAAAGGGCCTGTATTTAACGTTGATATCAAAGGTATCTATTCCCTCTTTCTTCTTGAGCCAGCCTACAAAATAATAGGTCAGCGGGGTTGCCAGGACTTCATAGCCTACTTTCCATAAATATTGAACCAATACCATCCCAAAGAATATTGGCCATGAATATAAGCCGCTGAAAGCAATAAGCATAAAGATGGAGGTATCCAACCCCTGCCCGACTATGGATGAACTAATAGTACGGACCCATAAAAAACGGCCTTCCGTGCGTAGTTTTAATTTTGAAAGTACGACTGAATTGGAAAATTCACCGATAAAATATGCAATCAATGAAGCCAGTACCAACCGAGGGGTAAATCCCAGTACGGTATTATAAGCATTGTTATGCGGCCAAAAGTCCGGGTACGGCAGCGTAATTATTATCATTATGAATAAAGACATTAGCAGATTGGCGGCAAAACCTGTCCAAATAGCTACGCGAGCCTTTTTAAAGCCATATACTTCTGTCAGGACATCTCCAAAGATATAAGTTATGGGAAACAGGAAAAGGTCGGCAGTAAGTGTCATGCCAAAGAGATAAACCAGTCGGCCTGCTACGATATTGGTAATCAATAGACAGGTTACAAAAAAACAGGTGATAATCATAAATAGAATAGATACTTGTATGACCATTTTTTTCTGCATAGTTATAACAAGTCTCCTTTGTTTTTTTAGGCTGGTGCTGCGACAGCCGTTATTATATTGTTTTACGCAAAATATTATACCATAAAGCTGATAAATAACGTAAGTTTACTTCTTAAAATATAAGTCAGCTGTTTACCTTCAGTTTGAACCAATAGGAAATAGAATTGTCGCCGTTACCCCAATCTACAGATAGTATAAATACATATTCACCGTCTTCTTTAGGAGCTACCATAGTATTATTATTTAAGGGGTATAGCGAGAATAAATTATCTTTATCCAACATTTGCAATTCATACTCGGGGTTATCTAATCCGGGAACGGTACCAGCTGTAAATATCAATTCGGATTCCGGTTTAATTATGTTGGGCTCCAATAAATTAGTATGTTCCTCATTCATACCAAACATGGTATTACCAATAATACCCCCCGGTTTTCCGGTAAAATTAGAATCTCCCTTAAGCCAGGATAATTGCTGGTAATCACATCGTATCTCAAACTTGGGGTAGTCCGGCGGGTAGTCAGCATCAGCAATGCTTATGTGAGGTACATCCCGTGTTGGCTGGTTAATGCCTGTCCCCTCTTCCCTGCTCAGTTCATCATTGTTAAGTTTCATATTTAAGTTATGGTATAGTGCCCTAGTTTCACCCGTGTCTTTATAATTAATCATTATTAGTTCTGGTTTTGTTTGGCGTTTAATAATAATTACCGGCCCGTTGGCCGACCGCAGGAATAGTAAAGCCTTACTACGGTTTTCCAATTGAAAATGGCCTTTTAAAATCGGGCCCAAACCAAGGCCGTTGGTTCTCATGGATAAGGGCGGAATCTCAGCTGCCAAATTGAGCTCTTCAATATCATCGTAGTTTATGCTAACCCCGTAAGCTCCGCTTATTGTAAACTGCTCACTTTCCAGGTTAATAGCGGGTGGCATGGCAGTCCAGGCTATACCGGCTCCAACGCCGATAACAACAATTAGTGTAAATAGGAGACTTATTGTAACAGTTTTGTTCTTTACCGCAGGCGGGTTAAATTTCTGGGCTTTTATAACGGTATAAATGATTATAAGAATTAACAGGCCGAATCCCACTTCTGTCCCCCAGACCAATCCGGCCCGCTTCAGGACATAGCCCATAAGTGGAGTAAAAGCAGCAATCATTAACTGCCGTCCTGTAAAATCACCCAGGGCTTTAGCATCTATTTGTTCTTTTACCTCACGAGGGGCAGTATTATATCCGGCTATTAAATTATAGGCTTTAAAGTATTTTATTAATACGCCGGTAAAGAAAATCAGAGCACATACTATAAGAATAATGATTAATTCTGCCATACACTCTCCTCCTTTTATGTTTGCTTTGCATTCTCTACTTTATCCTTTCTTTCCTGTTCAATTCGTAAGGTCTTTTGCTGGTTTAACCCTTGCATTTATGCGAATATTTTATATGCCCCCGTTTCGTTCATCAAAAAGGTGGATAATTACGTACGTCAATCATAACAATGAACACTGACGAAAGTAAAAATTCTTAAGTATGAACATATACCTGCCACATCGGTATATTCCCAACACAAAGGTTTTTAATTTATTTTTACGGTACTATTGACTTTGAGTTTTCTCAGATATGCTTTCTTTTCTTCGCTGATCCGGTAACTTTCTATAGCCTTCTGAATGGTTTTGTTGTGCGTCCACTTTTCCAGTCGGCACTCTTGAATGTAGGGCAGAGCGGCGTCGTGCTGTTTGATTAGTGCCGTGCTGAAATACCAGGCAATCATCATGTTTATGTAGTATTCCTCTGAGCGAATGTTGGCTACGAGGTCCAACATAGCCGGCCTGAACTCGTCGTCAAGATAATTACTCAGCAACAGCCCAATACCATAGCGAACTGTATAGGTATGGTCAGACTGAATCCAGATATTGATTTTTTCATAAACCTCAGCCGGATACTTTTTAAATACTTTGGGTAAGAATGAATCGCATGTCGCCCAGTTATCGATATATGGCAGAAATGCTTCTGTATAGGCCATTGCCACATCATAATCCTTGAATGTCTCAATCAGGGAGGCGTGCAGGTTGTTTTCTTCGTAATACCTGTGGGGAAGAGTTCCGAGAAAATCACCGGCTGCCGGCGTTTTGGAGAGCTCTTTTGCAAACTTTCTAATCTCTGGAGTTCGTACACCTATAACCCGTTCCGGATTTACCGTAGGCATAAGTTTCTGCTGAAATTCTTTATATTTTAAGTCCTGTAGTTCAAACAGGCGACTCTGAATTCTTGATACCACATCGTTCATTTCATTCTTCCTCACTGCTTTGGAATTAATCCTCCATACATTATATCCAGTAATTCCCCATCAGGATATTCTGTCAGTTTTTGAACGGTTTAGGCCCTGCAAGACCCCATTTTAATTTACCGCTTCCCTCATCTTATCGCTTAGCTCTTATGTAACTGATATAGCAATCCGTTCCAATAAACGCCCGCCTTTGACTAAATAGAAGCCAAATATTAAATATAATAGCGTGGAAAGCAGGCGGGTATATATGAATTCTTGCTGTAGATCAGTAAAAATAGCCGGGCTGACACTTTTTAAATAAATTATGTTCGATATTATTTGCACCGTATCTGGCAAAGCCTGAACAATCAATACCATTCCCAGTATTTTCATGGCTAAATTAAAAATAGCTCGAGCTGAATCAAGCGTTTCGTCGTCATCAGGATATAAATGTTCAGCCAGCTTTTTGGTGCCTACAAGTAAAAATATTCCTGCCGCTACAATCACCAGTGGCATTAAGATGTTCATGATCTGAGCTGCCGGGGGCATCATATCTTCACTAAAAGGTATAATTCCCCCGATTGCTATTGTCTGGCATATACCATTAATGATGGTAATCACCCCTACTACCTGCAAACCAATACGCAATAATACTCTGGATGATAATTCCACTACCTTCCACTCCCCTATATTTAATCCCATAATTTTGTCATTCTTGATAATGTTTCTATTTATAATTTTATCTTACCATAATTAATAACATTAATTGCAGACTATTAATTAACAGTCGCTTTATCCGCTCATACCAGCCGGTTTCCGTATATTACCTTTGACGATCTTTTATTGTTATAGCTAGGATTGTATGTATATAGAGTAACAAACATACATATCTGGAGGTCAACCTATGATAAAAAAATATAGCTGGATAATTCTTTGTATCTTATTAGGTTTGGGATTAGTAATTTATTCCAACTCAGAACATTTTGCAGTCAGGCCTGGGATGGAAACAACAGTTGTTAATGTTAAGTCGAAAAGCGTTTCATTAAACGGAATCCCCAAAGAGAACATTTTCAATCCGGTAGATAAATCAAGGGTTGCGAAGGAAACGGAAGTAAAAGTTTCTGCTTCTGCCCAGGCTGTAAAAGAGGACAAGCCATCAGGGACTGCCAAAGTAAGTCAACCCGTTTACCAATCAAATAATAATTACAACTCTGAGAATATTCCGGTTTCCCGCGGTCAAATCAGTACGGATATTAATAAATATCCGAAATCAAGCAAGGTTAATGGTATCTTTGGGCAGTTTCACTATAGAGAATCAGGTGGGGGCAGAATTGAGGTGGACCCGCAATGGGTGGCTGATAATATCATAACCATAACCCTGCCCGGTCTGAATAGAAAAGTACAGGTACATAAGTTAGCAGCAGATAATTTCATTATGGCATTTGATTACATAAAGAATGGTACTGCTGAGGTAAATGGCAAATAGGTATCGCTCTTAAGTCTTATAGAAACGATGGATGGAACATATGTGACCAGACATGTAAACTGGAACCCTGATAAGGGCTTGAGTAACCATTCCTGGGGTACAGCCATTGATATTAATGCCAGAGACCACTTCAGATATGTGGATTCTGCCAGTGACCCGAATTTAATCCTGTGGGAAAAAGCCTTTAAACCTGCCGGATTCAGTTGGGTAATCGTTACAATGATTCCATGCATTATGAGCTAATAAAATAAGTGGGGAGAAAGTATTTTGAATTTAACACGTTCTCCCCTGCCGGGGAAGCATGGGGATGTTCCTTTTGCTTCCCAATCTATATTTTGGATAGATTTCACAAAAAATATATTATCTTTTTTCAATCAGTGTTTCTATCAGGCTGGTTATAATTATCATTAATCATTTGGTACATTGTGGCTAAACAGATATAGATTTACATTATTTCATTTAACAGCAGGTAAAACAGAACATGTGCAAGAATATATTTGACAAACGTATAATTAATAACTGGAGGTATAAAGATGAGTCTATTCAAGCGGATTAACGACAACATTAGAGCCAATCTCAACGCGCTGCTCGATAAAGCTGAGGACCCGGCCAAACTTCTTAACCAGTATCTTATGGATATGGAAGATGATATTGTCGATGCTGAGAGCGCAGTAGCCAGACAGTTGGTGGTAGTTCATAAGTTTAAAGCCCAGTATGAAGAAGCTGCCGATTTGGTTGCTAAACGTGAGACCCAGGCCATGGAAGCTCTGCAAAAGGATCGGGAGGATTTAGCCAGACGTGCTTTGGAGGATAAGATGTTGCATAAATCCAAAGCTGATGATTACAAAATTCAATATGAAAAAAGCCAGGCTACCGCTGAAATGTTAAAATCACAGCTAAGAGAAATGAAGGATGAATACGATAGTTTAAAGGCAAAACGTGATACCCTGATCGCTCGTGCTCAGGCTGCCAAGGCCCAAAAGGATATAAGCAGTGCAGCAGGCAGTTTTGGAAAGGATAATTCCCGGCGCGGTTTTGATCGAATGGAAGAAAAGGTTATGCAAATGGAGGCTGAGGCCATAGTAGCTACGGAAATAGTGGGGACCAGCCCTGCTCTGGATAAAGAACTGGCTGCATTGGATAAAAGCGCGGATATCGAACGTGAACTGGCAGAACTAAAGAAAAAGATGAAACCCTGAGCCTGGTCTTAATATGACTGTTCTGCAAGGGAGGGAGACTTGTGCAAACAGTATATTGGGGTTGTTTTTATGGTGGAATTATTTTTGCGGTAGTAACAATTATTTTCGGAGACATATTGGGAGATATTTTCAGTGGCTTGGATTCGCTATCCTTCGATCATCTTGATTTTCTAAGCCCTATGGTAATCGTTGGTGGAATTACAGCTTTTGGCGGGGCCGGTATAATGCTTGATCGTCTTACCCCCCTGGAAACACTGACTGTAGCTATTTTATCTCTTATAATTGCTATTGCTCTATCATTATTTGTTTATTTTATCTACGTTAAGCCAATGAAAAACGCTGAAAACTCAAATAGTTATACTATGTCAGACCTGGTAGGTAAGATTGGCACCATAACAATTCCCGTTCCGCAAAATGGATATGGTGAAGTTTTAATTAAAATTGGTGCAGGCAATACCAATCACATTGCCTGCAGTTGTGATGGTGAGGAGTTTGCAAGGGGAACCCGGGTAGTTGTAGCTGATATTAAAGATGGCGTTGTGAATGTATTTCGTTATCAGGATAATTAAAAAGGGGGAATATATGTGTTGGGGTTTGTAACCATTCCACTTATTGTCATAGTGGTTATTATTATTCTTGGCCTGGCCTTCTGGGCAAGGTACAAAACCGTTGGTCCCGATGAGGCTATGATTGTAACCGGCTCATTTCTGGGCAGCAAAAATGTCCTTTCCGATGATCCGGGCAGAAAAATTAAAGTGGTACGTGGCGGAGGAGCATTTATTCTGCCCATATTTCAGCAAGCGAACTTCCTGTCCTTATTATCACATAAGCTGGATGTCACTACTCCGGAAGTTTACACCGAACTAGGTGTTCCAGTTATGGCGGATGGAGTTGCCATCATTAAAATTGGAGGTTCGACTGATGATGTGGTAACTGCTGCCGAGCAATTTATGGGCAAGCCCACCGAAGCTCTTCAACTGGAAGCTCAGGAAGTATTGGAAGGACATTTGCGCGCCATATTAGGAACCATGACAGTAGAAGAAGTCTATCGCAACCGCGATAAATTCGCTCAGGAAGTCCAGGCAGTTGCTGCCAACGATCTAAAGAAAATGGGTCTGCAGATTGTATCCTTTACCATTAAGGATGTACGTGACAAACAAGGCTACCTTGATGCTCTGGGTAAGCCCAGAATTGCAGCGGTCAAACGGGATGCGGAAATTGGTGAAGCTGAGGCAATACGGGATGCCCGTATTCAAAAAGCGCTGGCCGACGAAGAAGGACAAAAAGCAGAATTACTAAGAGACACCAATGTAGCTGAGGCTGCCAAAGAAAAGGAGCTAAATGTTGCTGCCTTCAAAAAGGAACAGGACACTGCCAAAGCTGAAGCCGATCAGGCCTATAACATCCAACAGGCGCGTTCAGAGCAGGTGGTTGTAGAAGAAAAGATGAAAGTAGAGTTGGTTCGTAAAGACCGGGAAATTGATTTACAGGAGAAAGAAATCCTGCGCAGACAGAAACAATATGATGCTGAAGTCAAGAAAAAAGCTGATGCTGACCGTTATTCAGTTGAGCAGGCTGCTGAGGCGGATAAAGCCAAACGTATGCGGGAAGCAGATGCCCTACAATATAAAATTGAGGCTGAAGATAAAGCCAATGACGAGCAAAAGCGCCTGGACGGTCTGGCAATTGCGGATGCAGAGCGAGCAAAAGGTACTGCAGAAGCCGAGGTTATTCGTCTTCGTGGTCTGGCCGAAGCCGAAGCCAAACAAAAATTGGCTGAAGCCTTTGAAAAATTCGGAGAGGCAGCTGTTCTCGATATTATCGTTAAAATGCTGCCGGAACTTGCTTCCAGGATTGCCGAACCATTGAATTCCATTGATAATCTTACCGTAGTTGATACCGGCAACGGAGCGGGTGCGGCACGTTTAAGCAATTATGTAACCTCCTTAATGGCCACTGCTCCGGATATGGTGAAGAGTGTATCAGGTATTGACTTGACCCGGATGATAAAAGATCTGACCCAAAAACCGACTGATACTACCCTACTTCAGGAACCGGAAGAACAATAGTAACCTTTGGACATTTAATTTGAACGGGGACGGTTCTCCTGACAACTTACAGCAGTTGTCAGGAGAACCGTCCCCGTTCAA
>JAQVWB010000061.1 GCA_028698695.1 Syntrophomonadaceae bacterium
TAAATGCGCGGGCATTATCGTCCAGTGTATAACCACTGGAAGGATCAGGTCTGGAATTTTTGGAGAACTGTAACATGCCGGTTGTATCGGTGATATTAATTAAGTGCCTGTAATCCAGCATAATTATCCTTTTCACTTTCTACTTGATAATCCTGCAGGAGACTTTTGATTAAATTGTCATAACGGGCACCCGTCTGAGGCCAGGTCATGGATTTTCCTATGGCATAAGCATTTGTTTGCAGAGTTTCTTTAAGTTCAGGATCATCCAGTATGGAACGCATCAGGGTTGCCAGTTGTTCGGGATCCGGACTGGCCGATAATAATCCCCGGTCTTCAGCCAATAATTCCCGGGCGTGGGCATAAGGAGTAGAAACTATTGCCCGTCCACAACCAACTGCAAAGGTAAGGGTACCGCTTACCGCCTGTTCCATATTAGGGTAGGGGCTTAAGTAAATATCAGTTAGATAGAGATATTCCCCTAATTCTTCAACACTGAGATGATGATTGACAAAACTGACCTGGTCTTCAATATTTAGCTCCTTAACCTTGGCTATGAGCATTTCCCGGTAGCGTTCTCCTTCCTGTTTTTGTAACATGGGATGAGTTTGCCCCAGAATCAGGAAAATAATATCTTTATATTCTGCAGTTAGTTTGCCTATAGCCTCAATTCCCAATTCCAAACCTTTGCCCGGTCCAATTAACCCAAAAGTACTTATGACCTGTTTATCAGTCAGGTGGTACTTTTGTTTTAGAATGCTGGATGGCTGGGGATTGAATTCCGGTACTCCATGTCCGATTATTTTAATCTTCCGCTCTGGTATTCCATAAATCTCTTCAAACAGCAGTCCTGAATTTTTGGTCATACATACTGCTGCTGATGAATATCGGCATAAAGTCTGCAGAATATTTTTCTGGTGTTCAAAAGGCCGCGGCAAAACTGTATGGGTTATGACTATATATGGCTTATGCAGAGCTTCAATGAAGTCAAGGATATACTCTCCATCAACTCCGCCATAAATACCATATTCATGTTGAATAACGACCAGATCAATACTATTCGATTGATTAATATAAGTGGCAGCGCGCAGATAATCCTGGCGAACTTGCTGATTAATATTAATAACCACTTCCGGTCCATATTTATATTTATATACCTGATCAGAAACAGCAGCGACCAGAACTTGTCGGTGGTTTTCCAGACTGCAGCGTAAATCACTGGAAAAATGAGCAATGCCGCATTGTTTGGGAGGATAAGTGCCCAGGTTAATGATACTCATATCATCACTCCTTTTGCTGAAAAAATCTTTATATACTTTATTCTCCCCGTCTAATCAGCTCTTTTATACTTCTGTCTCATTTAAGTAACTGTCAGAGACCTTTACATCAATGGATTTCAGATAGGTAAACAGTTCGTTTTTAATATTGTTTAAAGCCTCCGGAGTACGACCTTCGCAACGAACTATTAATTCAGGACCGGTATTGGAAGCCCTTACCAGACCCCAACCGTCAGGAAATAATACCCGGGCCCCATCAACTGTAATTACATCATATTTATTCTGAAAGTGGTTTAGAACCCTGGCCACTACAGCAAACTTTTCCTGGTCTGAACTGGCAACTCTTATTTCCGGTGTTGAGTAGTAGACAGGTATATCTGCCAGCATTTCACTTAATTTCTGTTCACTTTTACTTAAAAGAGCCAACAGGCGGGCAGCAGCATAAACAGCATCATCATAGCCATAGTATTCATCAGCAAAAAACATGTGTCCCGACATTTCACCGGTAAAGATGGCATTTATTTCTTTCATCTTGGCTTTTATTAAGGAATGGCCAGTTTTATACAGAACTACTTTACCGCCCAGTCGTTCAATTTCATCTATTAGTCCTTGGGAGCACTTTACTTCTACAATAGCGTCAGTACCAGGATAACGAGGTAACAATTCCCGCCAGAAAAGAATCATTAATTTATCTCCCCAGATTAAATTACCTTGGTCGTCTACTACTCCCAGTCGATCACCATCACCGTCAAAGCCTATTCCCAGGTCAGCCTGGTTTTCCATGACCAGCTTAATTAAATCCTGCATGTTATCCGGATTAACCGGATCGGGATGATGGTTGGGATAATCAGGGTCAGAGTCACAGTAAAGTTCAATTACTTCACAGCCCAGATCGGCTAAAATTGCCGGGGCAAAAAGTGAGGCGGTGCCATTGGCACAATCAACGACAACTTTTAAGGGACGTGCTCCCAGTTGGATTTTTTCTTTGATCATAGCTGCATAATCAGGCATGATGTCTATTATGGACAGTTTCCCAATCGAGGATGAAGATTCGAAGACCCCGGTCTCTGCCAGTCGTCTGATTTCCTGAATATCATCGCCGTAAATAGTTGATTCACCCAACAGCAGTTTGCATCCGTTATATTCCGGAGGGTTATGACTGGCAGTAACCATTATACCTGCATAGATATTAAGATGGCGGGAAGCATAATAAAACATGGGGGTAATTACCACCCCTAAATCAATTACATTACAACCACTTTCTATGAGTGCCCCGGCAACAATTTGTGCCAATTCCGGGGAGGAATGACGGTTGTCTCTGCCCAGCAGAATATTGGTTTGCCCCTGTTTTTTTGCCAGGACAGCAAAAGAGCGGGCGATTTTATGCATCATCACATTGTCTATTTCTGAACCGACAATGCCCCGGATATCATATTGACGAAAAATATTGCTCATAATAACCTCTCCTTATTAAAAATTAAGCGAGGATCATGGAATTATAAAATTCGACTTCCTCACCTGGTATTCAATTAATGATTTAATTTGATTATAAGTGGTTTACTTGAGAAAATAAAACAGATGCAGATAAAACATACCTTATCTGCATCTCTTATAATAAATCATGGCGATTCAGAAGGCTCAATCTGTCAACTACCTGGCGAATGTCCTGGGCACGGTTTCTATCCGCTACAAACACAATATCATCCGTTTCGACTACCAGTAAATTTTCCACTCCAAATAAAACAATGCTTTTTTCTACCTGTTTGACTACACAACCAGAACTTTCTACTGCTACCAGATCCTCACCACAACAGACATTATGGTCAGCATCAGCAGGGAACACTTCCGGTAAAGCGTTCCAACTTCCTAAGTCGCACCAGCCAAAGTCAGAGGGAACAACTGCCATGCGGCTGCATTTTTCCGCTAATCCATAATCCAGACTGATATCAGGTAAGCTGGAATAAGAATAAATATAATTTTGCAGACCGGAGGTTATTTGGGTATATATTTCCGGAAGATGTTGTTTAAATTCATCCAATAAAACGCTGGCTCGGGATATATAAATACCGGCATTCCACATATGTTCACCGCCATTAACGTATTGTGTGGCAGTATCCATATCCGGCTTTTCACAAAAGGAGTTTACCCCATATACATCAGGTAAACTGCCAAATTCCCAGCGGGTTTTTTCAATATAACCATACCCGGTTTCCGGACGATCAGGATTGATACCAATGGTAGCTATATGATTTTGTTGGGCAGCCAGCATAGCTCGCTGAATACTGTTCTTAAAGGCGTGATTATCCAATATATGATGGTCAGCCGGGAAGATACCCATAATCTGGTCGCCAACATCGTCAACACAACTGGCCAAAGCCAAACCTACCGCTGGAGCAGTATTTTTCCCTTCCGGTTCACTTAGTACCGTAATCATTTGGGCATCATTACGCCGGGCAATTTCCTGTTCAATGGCTGTAAATAAATCATCACCGGTAATTATAATAACACGTTCTGAACCGATAGATATCAAGCGGTCAATAGTTTGATTCAACATTGAACGATTACCAACAAAATTACATAATTGCTTGGGACGCTGCCGACGACTGGTTGGCCATAGGCGCAGACCTTTACCCCCGGCAAGAATAACTGAAATCATAGCCAGGTTACCTCCATTATTTCCCCACATATTGTGTATGCCGGGGTGTTAAAACAATTGCCTTAACCTGATTATACAGGTCATAGAAATAGTCTATTTTATATTTCTGAATATTATGCCCAGCAGGCCTTATTTCTATAACCTGCCTGGAGAATTGCTGTTTTTGAAGAATTAATAAAGAAAGGGGAAAAGGCCCTAAATGCTGAAGGGCCCGGCCAGAACTTCCGGTTTGGGACCGAAATATTGATAATACTGGCATAATAAACGACCATTATATAGTTTTCGCCTGCGACTTGCCGGTCGGCCCATTTTTTTCTCCAAATACGGAAAAGCAGTAAGAATATATAATGACCAGGTATCAAGGCGGGCAAAAACTTCCGGCATCCAGGCATATAAAGCCTTAACTTCATCCTGGTCACCCAGTCTTTCCCCATACGGTGGGTTGGTAACCAGATAACCATACTTGTATTTGGAACGAAGTTTATTAAATTCCTGTTGTTGAAAGTAAATACTGTTGCCCAGTCCGGCCAGTTTGGCATGATGGCGGGCCATGTTTAAAACTGACCCGTCAATATCGAAACCGAATATTCCGAGTGGTTGATTGGGTATCATCAGGCTGTGGGCTTCTTCACGGGCGGTAGACCATATTTTTTTAGGAGAATCAGGCCAGGTTTCAGCAATAAAATCCCGTTGCAGACCTGGAGCGATATTTCTGCCGATCAGAGCAGCTTCAATAGGAATAGTACCTGAACCACAAAAAGGATCTATAAAAGGGCGATCCGGTTTCCAGCGACTAATGCTGACCAGAGCTGCGGCCAGAGTTTCCTTGAGAGGAGCTTCAGCTGATAATTGCCGATAGCCTCTTTTATGCAGGCCGGCGCCGCTGGTATCAATTGTCAGAGTGGTCATATCATTAAGTAGCGATACCTGAATACGATAATGCGCTCCCGTTTCCTTAAACCATTTAATAGCATATTTACTCTTCAATTTTTCCACAATAGCTTTTTTAACAATGGCCTGGCAGTCGGAAACGCTGAACAATTGCGAACGAACTGACTTACCATCTACGGGAAAGCACGCATCTTCCGGCAGGAAATCCTCCCAGTTCAAACTGCGGGTCTGTTCAAAAAGCTGTTCAAAGGAGCGGGCTTCAAACTCTCCAACTCTTATTAAAACCCGATCGGCAGAACGAAGCCATAGATTGCATCTGGCTATAGCCAGGAAATCACCTTCAAAAGTAATTTTGCCGTTTTCAGTTTTAATAATAGGATAGCCAAGTTTTTTTAATTCATTACCAAGTACCGATTCCAGTCCAAAAGCACAGGTGCCGATTAAATGCATGGTTTTACCTCCAATATGATTGGATAGCAATGCTATTTATCAGTATAACGATTATTGCCCTGTAGGCAAAGCCCGGGAAAATTAAATCATAGTTAATAATTATCCTGCTTAGTATGGGCAAAATAGTTGTGAACTAAAACTAATTCTGGGGGGTATAACCGGGTGGATACTTTACATTATTTGAAGGAAAAGATTTCTGTAACAGATATTACAGGCATTATAGCCGGTTCATTAATCGTAGCTGTTGGTATGCAGGGCGTATTGGTTCCGGCGCGTTTGTTAACTGGTGGAGTATCAGGAATGGCCATGATTTTGCAGTATGCCATCGGTGTTGATATCTGGATATGGCTGCTGGTTTTTAATATCCCAATTTTCATTGCCGGCTATCGTTTTGTAAGCAGTCGTTTTGTTATCTATAGCCTGGTGGGGACCGGGGTGCTCACCCTGTTTTTAGCCTTATTAAAATCGCTTAATTTTGGTATCGAAGATTCTCTGTTATCAGCTTTATTAGGAGGTGTAATTACCGGAATTGGTTCAGGTATAGTTTTGCGCAGTAAAGCCTCAACCGGAGGCACTGATATAATCGCCGTGATTGTTCGCCGCTATTGGGGATATAATTTCGGGCAGACTTTTATGGTTATAAATTTCAGTATAATTGCTCTGTTTCTATTTATATCCAGTCTGGAACTGGCGCTTTACTCGGCCATCAGCATTTTTATTTCTTCCCGTATGGTAGATATAGTTGTAGCCGGACCTCATGTTGGCAGAACCGCTTTTATAATATCCCGTCACAATGAGGAAATATCCCGGGCTATAATTAATATTCTCCAACGGGGCTGCACCTCTTTGAGCGGACAGGGAGCTTATTCAGGTGAGACGCGGCAAATAATCATGGTTACACTGGGTAAAACACAAATTCCTCGATTAAAGGAAATAGTATTCGAAATTGACCGACAGGCATTCATTATTATAAATGAAACCATTGAAGTATATGGAAA
Source organism: Syntrophomonadaceae bacterium (assembly GCA_028698695.1). GTDB lineage: Bacteria > Bacillota > Syntrophomonadia > Syntrophomonadales > Syntrophomonadaceae > JAAYBS01. Next base: position 6,270 of record JAQVWB010000061.1, read on the forward strand.
AGGCTTTATAAGCGGAATAAATGATTTTTAAAACTTTAAGCCAATATTATTGTAAAAATTATCATAATAATTAAAAAAACACTGTATGCTATATGTCCCAAGATGTCATGATGTCATGACCAAGGTCCTACAATATTTATTCACCTTCGACGGACAAAAAATGAAACTTTTAGACAATATTCAAAAATTTCTGTCTATGAGATACTCAAGTAACAGACTTAAGAGTAGGTAAGGTAAAATATGCAGGAGGTGGAATCATGTTGCAGGTACTGAAAAGACTGGTTCGTGAAGAAGAAGGACAGGGTATGGCAGAATATGGTTTAATATTGGCTTTGATTTCTATCGTAGTTATTATTGCATTAACTCCTATGGGCGAAGCCATCAGAGACAAAATGTCTGCAGTTTCTACTGCAATTACAAATGCAGGCGCTGCTCCACCGGCTGGTCCTTAATATCAAGTTGAAAAAGTGTTGATACCCTGCTCTGGATGTACCAAGAGCAGGGTGTTTTGCACTTCATGATGAGGTGTAATTGATGAGTATTAACATTGTCCTGGTAATATTATGCCTGATTGCTGCTGTTTATGATGTCCGCTGGCGGCGAATACCTAATATGCTGGTATTGACTGGTATCATAATCGGTCTGCTTTATAATTCCCTGCAGGGGGGAGGCCCGGCTTTTTTAATTGCCCTGCTAGGTTTGGGATTGGGTATTGCTCTGTTGTTAATTCCTTTTATATTAGGAGGTATGGGGGCTGGCGATGTTAAACTGCTGGGCATGATCGGAGCTTTAATGGGTCCGGTTTTTGTAGTTAATACCTTTTTATGGACGGCACTTTGGGGAGGTGGTATGGCTTTAGCGTATCTGGCTTTGGATGGCAGGTTGTGGCTGCTGGTGGTACAGGTAGCAGGAAATTATTATCCTCCCATACTGACAAAGGTCTCACCGTCAAATAAGCCGCATCATCATAAAGTATTGATGCCTTACGGTATGGCAATCTGTCTGGGGGCTTTAAGCAGTATGTTTTGGATGTGGTGGTAATTATGAAGAAGTACTTATACAAAGCAATAAAGAAACAGGAAGCTCAGGCTATGGTAGAAATGGCGATGGTTTTGCCAATCCTGTTATTGCTTTTTATGGGTATTTTTGAGGTTGGCCGTATTATGGGAGCTTATATGATAATAAGTGATTTGGCCCGTGATGGAGTTCGTCATGGCGTAGTCGGCTATTCGGATCAGCAAATCGTGGAGTTGATTAATAACCAGCGTATCTGGTTGGATGCGGGCCGGATGGAGATTGATATAAACACCATATCCGGAGAAAGAAGGCGGGGAGAACCGTTGGAGGTAACAGTACGCTATTCGCTTCCGCTGGTAGCGCCATTTATATCGGCTATAATCACCAATCCCTTTCCTTTGGAAAGCCATTGTTACATGCGAATTGAATGAGGTGATGGTGCTATGAGGTTATTTGGAAAAGTTGCTAATGAAAAGGGAAATGTATTGGCTATGACAGCCATGGCGATGGTGTTTTTACTTGGTTGTGCAGCTATATCATTGGATGTAGGTCTGTTATATATTGAACGGGTACGAATTGTTAATGCCATTGACAGTGCAGTATTGGCAGGAGTTCAACATCTGCCGAATAGGCCCGAACTGGCTTTACAGACTGCTGCCAGTTATGCACAGATGAATGATCTGCAGGTTGATGAATTTCAATTTCAATTAAGTGATAGCAATTTTTCATTAACCGGGCAGGCTGAGCGGGAAGTACCCTTGCATTTTGCCCGGATATTTAATCAGGAATTGGGATTGGTAAAAGCCCGGGCATCAGCTCGGGTAGCTTCGACTTCAGCAGTAAATGGGGTTGTGCCTTTCGGAGTATCAGAAGGTAATTACCAATTTGGAGATTTGGTGATATTAAAGCGGGGTGCGGGCAGTTTCATTTCTCCTGGGTGGTATGGATGTCTGGCGCTGGGGGGCACCGGGGCAGATATATATGAAAAAAATATTAAATTTTGTTATAACGACAGGGTATCGATTGGCGATTTTATCCCCATTGAGACCGGTAATATGTCCGGGCCTACTACTTTCGGCATTAAATATCGGATTGATAATTGTCAACATACTCCCCGTTGTACGATTAATTCTTTTGTAGATGGATGCAGCCGAATTTTAATAGTACCTATAGTAAGAGTATCTGAACCTGATTCGGGTTCAGTTCAGGTAGTAAACTTCGCAGCTTTCTTAGCCAGCAATTATATAGGCAACGGCAATGAAAATGCGGTGGAGGGTGCGTTTGTTCGTTATGTGGTTCCCGGTGAAATTGATGACCGCATCAGTGGTTACGGATTATACAGTTCTTATCTATATGAATAGGGGAGGGATTTAATTGTTGAAGAGCAGCCGTAAATACTGGGTAATTGCATTGGTTTGTGGTTTGGCAGCAGCCTTGCTATTTAATATTTATATTCAACAGGTAAAAACCAAATATGAACCTGATGATCTGGTGGATGTTATCAGAGCCAATGTGGATATATCACGCGACTCGTTAATTACCAGGGATATGATTGAAACCGTACAATTGCCCGGAAAGTATGTTCACCACGATGCAATTCAAGTGTCTCAGGATGTAGTTGGTAAAATTACCTGCAGCGATATCAGCAGCGGGGAAATCCTTCTATACTCCAAGCTGGCAGACAGCAAGGCCGGAGAACAACGACTGGCCTATAAAATCCCCCAGGATAAACGGGCAGTAACCATTGGAACTGACAGTATTACCGGCGTAGCCGGTTATTTGCAGAAAGGTGACCGCGTAGATGTATTTGCCACAATTGATATAGAACAATCGTCCAGCGGCTCCATACCGTATACAGTACTGGCTTTGCAGGATATATTGATTTTAGAAACCGGTTCAGCGGCTGAACTTGACCAGAAAAGTGAAACGGTTAAGCGTACTATTACGCTGGCAGTTGCTCCTCAGCAAGCATTACCGCTTATTTTAGCCTCAGAGCGTGGCACAGTTAGATTAGCACTACGTTCCCCGATAGATAAAAACCTGGCTACACTGACACCTTTCCAGAAGAATGATTTGTTGTATCTTGCTCCAGCTCAACCAACCGTACAGGAATAGGGGTAATAAATTATGAAGAAGATAAAACTGCTGTTGGCAGATGATAATGAATATACCCGAACCAGCATTCGTCAGCTTTTGGAACTGGATGATGCCATCGATATAGTTGCAGAAGCGTGCAACGGAGTAGAGGTTATAGAAAAGGTGGAAGCTCTTAATCCGGAAATAGTATTAATGGATGTAAATATGCCGACCATGGATGGCATAGAAACTACGCGGGAATTGACGATTAAATATCCACAGGCAGCAGTTATACTTATCTCTATTAATGATGAAATTCAACATTTTAGACGGGCCATGTTGGCGGG
>JAQVWB010000062.1 GCA_028698695.1 Syntrophomonadaceae bacterium
TAATTATGAGTAATTCAAAACCTCTTAACGACAGGCAACAAGCCATACTTGATTACATTAAACAACGGATAAAAGCTGATGGATATCCACCCTCAGTTAGAGAAATCGGTGCTGCGGTAGGACTTAAATCCAGTTCAACCGTGCATTCCTATCTGGTACAACTTGAGCAGATGGGATATGTGCGTAAAGATCCCACCAAGCCCCGTACTCTGATTCCAATTGGTGATGTTGGTCAGGCAGAACTTATCAGTGAATCGCTGGCCTTGCCTCTGGTTGGTAATGTGGCGGCCGGAACTCCCATCCTGGCTGAACAGAATATTGATACATATCTGTCCGTTCCCGTTGAAATGGTGGGACCCGGTAATCATTTTATGCTCAAAGTCAAAGGAGACAGCATGATTGATGCAGGCATTTTTGACGGAGATTATCTGATAGTAAAACAGCAGGCTCAGGCTTCCAATGGAGAAATTGTAGTAGCCTTGCTGGAAAACGAGGCTACCGTAAAACGTTTTTTCAAACGCGACAATTTTGTTGAACTGATACCTGAGAATAGTGCCTTGGAACCTATACGAACAACCCAGGTAGAGATTTTAGGCAAAGTAGCCGGCTTGATGCGTAAAATGTAACAGTTTATTATTTAGTCTCAGGATTAGGCCAAAAAATTCATATGCGGATTGAAGAAGCAGGGTGTTGGTTAGAAATCACCCTGCTTGGCGTGAATAAGGAAATTTCATTGTATAAATACACTTACTGAGAAGCCGCCTTTTTAGGCAGCGCTTTATAAAACGGACTTAACAAATCTACTATATGAACTACTTCCGCATTCCATTTATGCCGTTGGGCACCGAAATTTAGCTGCATAATGCAACTGGGACAGCAGGTAACCAATTTACTGGCACCAGTCTCCATGGCCCGTTCCATTTTTTTGTCCAAAATCTTCATGGACAGGTCATGATGCGTAATACAATAAGTTCCAGAGCCTCCGCAACAGGAATTGGCGTTAGCCATTTCAACAAATTCTACTCCGGGTATGCGTTTTAATAATTCCCGGGGTGCCTGTTTAACCCCCTGAGCATTAGCCAGATGGCAGGGATCATGCCAGGTTACCTTCACTTTCCTGGCTATTTCCGCATTAGGCACTTCAATATCCAGTACTTCCGTTAAAAATACGGTCAAGTCCATTGCTTTTTCGCTGAAAGCCATGGCCTGATCTTCAATCTTCAAGCCGCCTAACAGGAATTTCATGTTTTTATGGCTTAAAGCAGCTGAACAGGAGGCACAGTCAGTTACAATATAATCAAGGTCGTAAGAGTTAAAAATCTTAACATTATGAGCCGCCAGGCTGCGGGCGGTTTCCATTTTACCGTTGGCAATATGAGGTTGTCCGCAACATTTGGTATCCCTGGGGACAATTACTTCACAGCCATGCCAGGTAAGTATATCAACTGTAGCCCGGGCAACTGACGGATGGAACATATCAGTCGCACAGCCCAGAAAATAACCTACCCGATATTTGCGTTCTCCCCGAGCCGGGTTTATTTCCGAAACCTGACTTCGGCCCGAACGAACTGGCACATTGGTAAGCATGCGTTCTGCCCGCGGTAAATCGCCTGGCAGGATTTTGGTTAATCCAATTGCCCGGGCCAAACTTTGCAGACCGGTTTTTTGAGCTCCCCACAAAAATTTAGTTGAAGTTCTTAACAAGCCCGGTCTGGTCCACAGGGAATCAAATACCAATTCTTTGGCCAGTGAAGGATTCTTTTCATATATATAGGAACGGGCGGCCGCATTTAGTTCGTGAATATCAATCCCCGAAGGGCAATTTACACTGCAAGTCTCACAGAGCAAACAGGTAGTAAGACGCTCGGCAACTGCCTCATCCGGTTCAACTATTCCGTCACGCAGCATTTGCACCATAAAAACATGTCCACGGGGTGCGGCAGTTTCATTACGAATCTCTGCAAATACCGGACAGACACTACGGCATTTTCCGCAGCGAACACATTTCATTATTTGGTCTTTTACCGGGGGGAGTTCCTTGAATTCCATGACATTACTCCTTTAGTGATTAAAACAACTTTTCCGGGTTCATAATTCCTTTGGGATCAAACGTCTGTTTGATACCTTTCATATATTCCACAGCCAGGCCATGTTCCAATTCAGCGTACTGACGGCGAACTGCACCTACTCCATGTTCACCGGTAGTTGACCCTTGCATTTCTATAGCCAGTAGATGTATCTCATGCACCAGTTGCAGGACTTTTTCAACTTCTTCGGGGTTTTCCGGATTAATTACCGGTGCGGTATGAACATTACCGTCACCAATATGACCATAATTGACCACCTTAATGCCGTATTTATTGCCCAGAGCGCGGATAGCCCTCAGTACATCAGCAACTTTTGACAGGGGGATACTTATATCCTCACCGGCAAAAATACGGCTGCCATCCGCCCTGACTCTTGCGGCAGCTGTAGCCGTTACACTACGGCCTTCCCATAATTCAGCCATTCTCTTCGGATCAGTAGCCCATTCAACTGAGCGGGCCCGTTGCCCGGCAATCTCAGCAATTGCATTCCCCTCATAATCAACGCTGGGGGGATTACCATCTACTTCAATCAGTAAAATTGCTTCGGCATCAGGCAGATTTATTTCCGGCTTAAATTGATTTACTGCCATTATGGCCGAACTATCCAATATCTCAATACCGGAGGGAAGAATACCTGCCTGATATACTTCCAGTACTGTAGCCGGGGCATCGTCCAGGTTATCATACACTGCCATAGCTATACCGCGGGCTTTGGGTTTTGGCCAGCAGCGCAGTCTGATTTGAGTTATAATACCCAGCACACCTTCAGAACCAACCATAAGCTTGGTGAGATTAAGACCGGAAACATTTTTTATTACGCGGGCATTCATTCCGCCGGTCATCATCACATCACCGTTGGACAATACTACTTCCAGACCTAAAATATACTGTTCAGTACATCCGTATTTTACGGCTCTAAGCCCGCTGGCATTATTGGCCACCATGCCGCCGACGGTACACATCTGACTGCTGCCCGGGTCGGGAGGGAAGAATAAATTATATTTAGCCAAAGCTTCGTTTAAACGGGCATGAATTACTCCCGGACGTACAATGACCTGCATATTACTGGCATCAATTTCCACTATTTCATCCCAGTTGGATAAATCCAGTACAATACCGCCTTTAAATGCTATACAACCGCCAGTTTCTCCGGTTCCGGCTCCACGCGGTACTATGACAATATCATTTTCGTATGCAAAACGAACCACCTTTTGTACCTCTTCAGTAGAAGTGGGTAATACAACTGCTGTTGGTTTACCCGGTTCCAATTTCGTAAGAAATGAACTATCGTAAGAGTAGTACATTAAATCAAGTTCCTCGGTAAGAACTTTATCTCTTCCCAGCATTTTAACCAGTTGATTTCTTATATCTTTAACCTCCACAGTATTCACCTCCGGTATATAAATATCTATCATCATTACTAATCATGAATCACAAGCTATTATAACATATAGGGTCAACAGAGTTTATAATATTGATATAGTTAAGGTATAATTTAAATCGTGGGTTTTAAAAATGTTCTCTGAGTGACATATCAGGCAATTGAACGTTGACAAAAATCCCGTCACCTTGCAAAAAAGAATATTAATCTTAAATTGATTATAAACTAGAGACAAAAGCTATTAGAGGAGAATGGTATGTATTCCAAACTGAAGCAGTATATACCGGAAGAAAGAATAAAAAAAGATGAACCTATGAGTAATCATACTACTTTTAGAATTGGTGGTCCGGTTGGTTTTATGGTTCTGCCCCAAAGCATACTGGAAGTCCAGCAAGTATTGCAATTATGCAGACAGGAAGGATATCCGGTTTTTGTATTCGGGTTGGGCAGTAACCTGCTGGTAAGCGATCGGGGATTTTCGGGAGCAGCGATAAAGTTGGGCAACCATTTGAAAAGCAGTTATATTTCCGGAGATGAAATCTTTGCTGAGGCAGGAATCAGGTTATCAGAACTGTCTAAAAAAGCTGCCGCCAGTGGATTATCAGGTCTGGAATTTGCTGAGGGTATACCAGGCAGTCTGGGCGGAGCGGTTGTTATGAATGCAGGAGCATATGGCGGAGAAATAAAAGATGTGCTGGTGGAGATATTAGCCATGGATCCTGATGGTAACCTTATAACACTTGCTGTATCTGATTTGAAATTGGGATATCGCAGCAGCATTCTGCAGAACACTGATTTAATAGTATTATCAGCATTACTGAAATTAAAACCCGACCAACAAACGGAAATAAAAGCCCGCATGAAAGAATTTGCGAAAAGTCGACGTGAAAAGCAACCGCTCGAATACCCCAGTGCGGGAAGTACATTCAAGCGTCCGGAAGGTGTTTATGTCGGCCCGCTGCTGGAACAAATGGGGCTTAAAGGGTTTTCCATAGGCGGTGCACAGGTTTCTGTTAAACATGCCGGATTCATAGTCAATACGGGCAATGCAACTGCCAGAGATGTCATGCAGCTGATACGCTATATTCAAAAAAAGGCCCGTGACGAACATGGGGTAGAGCTGGAATCTGAAATCAGGATAATCGGTCAAATTGATTGATGAGAAGGTTAATATGAAAGTAGTGCTTACAACCTTAAATGCGAAATATTCTCATTCCTCATTAGCTCTTGCCTATTTATCAACTTATTGTCAGGATGAGCGCTGGCAACTGCAGACGCGTGAATATACAATTAATGACTCTCATTTGAACATATTGACCTCACTTTATGAATTGCAAGCGGATGTACTTTGTTTTTCCTGCTATATTTGGAATATTGACATGATTCAGAGGCTGATCTCAGACATAAAAAAAGTGCAGCCGCATATATTTATTATCCTGGGCGGACCGGAAGTATCCTATGATGCTGCTGATGTTATTAAAGACAATCCGGCCGTTGATTTAATAATTCGGGGGGAAGGGGAACAATCTTTACTGGAAGTATTGGAAGCACTATATTATCATAACCCTTTGGAACCTATTCCCGGCATCACCTTTTACTGCAATAATAGAATTATTAATACCGTTGACCGTTTGCCGCTGACTAATCTGGATAGTATTCCTTCTCCTTATGAAAATCCTGACCAGTTGCATTATTATAATAATCGCATAATATATTATGAAACTTCACGCGGATGTCCGCATAATTGCAGTTATTGTATATCTTCCACCATACATTCTCTGCGCTATTTCTCTTTGGAACGTGTGAAGCAAGACTTGGCTTTTCTGATTGGACAAGGGGTACGGCAGATTAAATTTGTTGACCGGACTTTTAATGCCAATGAAGACCGGGCCAGGGAAATAATGCAGTATGTTTTATCCCTGCCGGGAGAAACCCGTTTCCATTTTGAAATTGGAGCTGCCTCATTGACACCGGACATGCTTGCCTTCCTGGCTCAGGTTGCTGCTGACAGATTTGATTTTGAAATTGGCATTCAATCTACCTGTGAAAAAACTTTACAAAGTATAAACCGTAAGGTTAATATCGAAAAGCTCATGCATAATATTCGCAGATTGCAACAGGAGACCAAAATTCATTTACATGTAGATTTGATTGCCGGTTTGCCTTATGGAAATTATGAGCAGTTTCAAATCTCATTTAACGAGGTATATTCATTAAAAGCAGATGTTATTCAACTGGGATTCTTAAAGATGCTAAAAGGAACTTTGATTAGAGAACAGGAAAGTCTGTATAACTATCAGTACCAGGATAAAGCCCCCTATCAGGTGCTGGCCAATAAGTTCATCAACTTCACGGAAATGTCATGGCTGTTAAGAATTGAAGAATTGTTGGATCGTTATTATAACCAGGGGGATTATACCTGTAGTCTGAACTATTTAGCATCAATAATATATTCGGGCAATGCCTTTCAATTTTGGGAGGACTTTGCTCTTTACTGGCAGGAGGGTAACTTATTCAGTCGTTCCCATCGAAGAGAAACTGCCTATACCATCATAAGCAACTTTGTCAGGGCAATTAACCCACAGAGATTTCCTGTATTTCAGGAAATGCTTAAATTTGATTATTTAAATAGCGGCAGACCAACTGTTCTGCCGGAGGGAATATACAGCCATAATCCGGCAGATGATCGTGAACGGTTATATGATTTCATAAAAGACCGGCGATTTGTTCAACAATACCTGCCTGAATTTATTGAACTGAGTCCGGGCGAAATCCGGAGGCGCTTATATTTGGAATGGATGCAAATCAACCTTGGGGATTTTAAATATATTAACCAACCCCGGCCGGTGTTTTTTGTCTATGAAGCAGGTCGAAAGCGACCCATAAAAATATTTCAGCTTGATTGACACAAGTAACGAGGAGGAAGCGGTATGTCAACTTATGAGATTAAGGAAGGTTCTTTTAATGGCGTTGATAACATTACCCTGCATTATAAGAGGTGGGAAGTTGAACCGAAAAAAGCCTGTATAGTTATTGCTCATGGAATAGGGGAACACAGCGGCAGGTATCAAAATCTGATTAACTATATGCATGGCAGTCAGGTAGCTTTTTATGCACTGGATCATCGTGGTCATGGAAAGTCAGGCGGTTCACGCGGGCATATCAACAGTTTTAATGATTATGTACAGGATTTGAAAACATTTATTGATATGATACATAGTTTAAATCCCTCCCAACCGGTAATTTTATTGGGTCACAGTATGGGAGGGGTTATAGCCTGTCATTTTGCGCTAAATTATCCTCAGGATATTGCCGGCTTGATTTTATCTTCCGCTGGTTTAAAGCCCATGGTAGACATTCCAGCATGGAAATCAATGCTGGGGAAATTGTTGTCCAAAATATTTCCGGCGTTTAGCATGCCCAATGGCCTGGACGCAAGTTTATTATCGCATGACCCGCAAGTGATTAGCGATTATCTGGTTGATCCCTTAAACCATGATTTGGTTAGTGCCCGCTGGTTTACTGAGTTTATAAGCGCAGGAGAGCAGGGTTTAAATCGGGCTGGAGAATTATCCATGCCACTGTTGGTTATTCATGGCGGGCAAGACCGCATTGTAGACCCTCAGGGCAGTAAGATTTTATATGACAAGGCGGCTTCATCTGATAAAACTATACATATTCTCGAAGGCTTATATCACGAAACCATGAATGAACTGCCCGAGGACAGGCAATTGGTTATCAAAACAATTGCCGATTGGATTTCCGGACATATCGGATAAGAACCGTTATATACCGCTAAAATTCAGGTATGTTAAAATATCCTGCAATACTGTCACTCTGAGAACCTTAATCACACCCGATAGGGTATATCAGTGGTACCCGTTAGGGTGTAGTCTCTTAGGGGGAGTCTCGTAAGCGCCGTAGATCCTTCGCTAACGCCCAGGATGACATTTTTGAGTTACATGATAAATAGAAAAAAAGTTAATAATACAAAACTCTTAATCAAATGGAAAACGGTATTTGTTCAGGCCCAGTTCCTCTCGCATTATACGCATGTCGTTTTGCAGGGGAGCATTGACCGGAACACCGGTATGCCTGCGTTCCAGCCAGGCATCATATTCTTTTTCACCAGCAGTAAAAATCCGATCGTGTCCCGGTGCCTTGCGGGAATTACGAATCTGTCTGAGGATTTCTCCGCTCGTGGCTTTAAACTGTTCAACTTCAATAAAAGCATTTATATCTATGGCCATGAAAAAGTGCCCCAGTCGATAAGGTTGCTTGTTACCGTTCCCATCAAATCCAGTCAGGGCCTTTAAAAAGGCACCACCCTGAAGCGCTGCTGATAGAATTTCAACGGCAGTAGCATAACCAAAGCCTTTATGACCGCCTTGTTCTTCTCCTATACCTCCCAATGGTGTCAAAGCGGCACTGCCGGTAACCAGGTCTTTTAAAATTTGGGCAGTATCAGTTCGGGTCATGCCATTTTCATCTATGACCCATCCGGGCGGGATATCTTCATTTAAACGCTCATAGACTTCAATTTTCCCCCGCTGGGATACTGAAGTGGCACAATCGATTACAAACGGGAAATCCTCATCACTGGGTATGCCAATGGTCAGTGGATTGGTGCCCAGCATATTTTCCACTCCAAAAGTTGGTGCAATTGAGGGGCGGGCATTAGTTCCGGTAATACCAATCATGTCCTTTTCTATGGCCATCAGAGTATAATAACCGGCTATGCCATAATGAGTCGAATTACGGGCGGCAACCATTCCCATGCCATATTTTTGGGCTCTTTCAATTGCCATTTGCATACAGCGGTAAGCGATTACCTGTCCCATACCGTTATTGCCGTCAACTACAGCAGTTGTGGGGCCTTCGCGAATAATATCAATGACAGTAACGGGTGATTGTATACCGGCCTTTATACGATCATAATAGATTGGCTTAAGCCGTCCAATACCATGAGAATCAATGCCACGCTTATCAGCGGTAATTAAAACATCAGCACATATTCGGGCATCTTCCTCCGGTACCCCTAACCCCATGAACACATCAATCATAAACTCTTCCATCAGATTAAATGGTATGGAAATAAATTCACTGCTCATTTATTACCCTCCAGTCAATTTAATTGCTATATTGGAATTTTGCAGAATTAGAATTCCTTATAAATGAACTGGTGTTTCCTGCTTGTCATCCTGCGGCAAAGCCGAAGGATCTTGGGTTTGTTGTTAGTTGATTACATTGCGGGACTCCCTCTAAGTGACTAATGATACACCCTGTCGGGTATAATTAATGTTCTCAGAGTGACAATTCAGGAATATTAAAATCATACAAAACTCTCATATATGTTGAGTAAGGCAGCATTTAACTGCCTGTTGCCAGCCGTGGAGTCTATGCATGCGTTCCGATTCTGATATAGCCGGACTAAAACATCGATCCAGTTTTCGCATGCTGCGTAATTGGTCCAAATGCTGCCAGAAACCGGACCCCAATCCGGCTAAATAGGCTGCCCCAACAGCGGTAGAGTCAGTTATCACCGGACGGTCCACCTTAACATTTAAGATATCAGATTGAAATTGCATAAGAAAATTATTGGCAGAGGCACCTCCGTCAACATTCAATACTTTAAGAGAAATGCCTGCATCACCAGTCATGGCCTGCAAAACATCATAAGTCTGATAAGCAATGGCTTCCAAAGCTGCGCGGGCAAAATGGGCCCGGTTGCTTCCGCGGGTCAAACCTGTAATCGTACCCCGGGCATGCATATCCCAATGGGGCGCTCCCATACCTGTAAAAGCCGGTAACAAATAAACACCTTCATTGGAGTTGAGCGATGTGGCCAGAAGTTCTGATTCAGCTGAGCTTTTTATTATACCTAATTCATCACGCAACCATTGAATAGCCGCACCGGCGATAAAAACACTACCCTCCAGAGCATAGTTCACCTGACCGTTTAGGTCCCAGGCTATGGTAGTTAATAATCCGTGTCGGGATTCAACTGCCCGGTTACCAGTATTTAAAAGCAGAAAGCAACCGGTTCCATATGTGTTTTTAGCCGCACCAACATCAAAGCAGGTCTGACCGAACAAAGCTGCCTGCTGATCGCCGGCCAGGCCGGCTATGGGGATTTCAGCACCTAATAAATCCGGATCAGTATAGCCATAAACCTCCGAGGAGCTTTTAACGGATGGCAAAACTGACTCAGGAATGTCAAAGTAAGCTAAAATATCTTC
>JAQVWB010000063.1 GCA_028698695.1 Syntrophomonadaceae bacterium
CGGTCAGTCAAGCGAAACATTTCATCGCCATAGACTGACCAGCGACCGGATTGCTCCCATAATTCACGCGGTTGAATAATTGGCATAATTACTTCCTGACCGCCTGCCCGATCCATTTCCTCGCGAACTATATTCATAACTTTCTTTAAAACTCGATTAGCTAAAGGAAGATAGGAGTAAACTCCGGCGGTAGCTTTACGAATATAACCTGCCCGTAATAATAATTGATGACTGGCGGTTTCAGCCTCACTGGGAACCTCCCGTAGCGTAGGACAAAATAATTGTGAATACTTCAAGAATCTGTGCCTCCTTTTTCAACCTCCTGATATATCTCTTTCAACAGTTCGTTTACTAAGTCTTGCTCGCGTATTTTTCTGACTGCCTGTCCCTGCTTAAATAGCAAACCGGCACCGCTGCCACCGGCAATGCCAATATCTGCTTCTCTGGCTTCTCCAGGTCCGTTAACCACACATCCCATCACCGCAATTTTTATTGGCTGTTCAATATGACGGGTAAGACGGTCAACTTCCTCAGCAGTATTTATTAGATCAAATTGACAACGACCACAACTGGGACAGGAGATTAATTCTACCCCCCGATTCCTTAAACCAAGGCTTCTTAATATTTCATATCCGGCCCATACTTCCTCGACCGGGTCAGCAGTAAGCGATACACGAATGGTATCACCAATTCCCTCGTTTAATAATATTCCTATCCCCATGGCCGATTTTATTAACGCCCGATCTTTGGTCCCCGCCTCAGTAATTCCTACATGCAGCGGGTAGTCTACCTTACTGGCTAATAGCTTATAGGCTTCTATGGTTAGCAGTACTGAAGAAGCTTTTAAGGAGACTTTAATATCATTAAAGCCGATGTCTTCAAGCATTTTTATATTATCCATGGCACTTTCAACCATAGCCTCAGCACATACTTGTCCATATTTCTCCAACAGTTGGCGATCAAGCGAACCGGCATTCACACCTATGCGTATAGGCAACTTTCGTTCCCGACAGGCAGCAACTACTTCTTTTACGCGCTCAGCTTTCATATTACCCGGATTAATGCGCAACCCATCAGCGCCGGATTCAATACTGCCCAATGCCAGACGATGATCAAAATGAATATCAGCTATTAGCGGAATATTAATTTGTGCTTTTATATCAGCTATCGCAGCAGCAGCTTCGGTATCTATTACTGCCACTCGAACTATTTCACAACCGGCCGCTTCCAATGCCAAAATTTGTCTGACAGTCGCAGCCACATCTCTGGTGTCGGTATTAGTCATGGATTGAACTATGATGGGGTTATCTCCACCAATAAGTACATTCCCAACTTTAATAACTCTCGAAAGGCGTCTCATCTGTTAACCCTTTATTAAACGCATAATGTCATTATAGGTAACTACTACAATTAACAACATTAAAAATACAAAACCAATGAAATGGATAAGTCCTTCTTTTTCGGGCTCCATGGGTTTTCTTCTGATTGCTTCTATAATAGCAAAAACAATCTTGCTTCCATCCAAGGCTGGAAACGGCAGCAGATTTATTATGCCAAGATTTATACTCAGAAAAGCTGCAAATGTCAGTAAAAATACACTTCCCACCTGAGCAGCTTCGCCAACCAATTGAGTGATTCCTACTGGGCCGGCTAAGTCACCGGCGGAGGCCCCTCCACTTATAAGAGTCCACAGTCCAATCAGCATCAATCTGGTCAAATCATAAGTTTGCAGCATGCCTATTTTTACCGCTTGAAATATTCCCTGTTTTTCATAAATTACTGAACCAAGTACCCCAATTACAGGGGTACCGGTACTCTCGTTCAATTCAGCAGAAACATTGATATTTTTTATTTGGTTATTCCGTTCTACTTTAAATTCCATAGGCGTACCTGCTGGAGTCGAGGCAATTTGTTCAGTAAACTCATTCCAGGTAGCAACTTGCTGACCGTTAACTGCCATTATACGGTCATTTTCCTGTAATCCTGCCACAGCTGCCGGTTTATCAGGTAGTATTTTACCGAGAATCGGTTGTGGAGAACTTGAAGGTATACCAATAATTGAGTAAGTTAAAATAAAAATTAACAAAGCCAAAACAAAATTCATAAAAGGACCGGCAAAGGACACCCGAATCTTTTCCAAAGGAGTACGCTGACTAAATCCCTGTGGATCACTGTAGTCAGAATCTTCACCGGACATTCGTACAAAACCACCCAGGGGAATTAGTCGCAATGAATAATCTACCCCACCGCGATTTATGGAAAATAATTTATAACCAAATCCCAGGCTAAATTCATGAACCGGGATACCCACCCGCCTGGCGGCTATAAAATGCCCCCACTCATGGGCCAGAATTAATACGGCAATAATAATTAGCGTCATTACCACGCTCATTAGGAAATACCTCCTCTGTTAATTATATCTTCAGTCATTATGCGAGCCCATTTATCTACAGATAATATCTCCTCCAGACCTGGCTCGGAAATGGTATCATGTCGATTCATTACTTGTTCAACCAACCGGGGAATTATGTTAAAACCTATTTTGCCTCCTAAAAAATATTGTACCGCAATTTCGTTGGCTGCATTAAGCACGGCTGGCATAGTCCCGCCAGTTCGACCGGCTGCATAGGCCAACTCCAAAGCCGGGAAACGTTTCACATCCGGAGCCTGGAACTCCAGGGCGGCTAATTTGGTAAAATCCAGTTGCTGTGCGGCAGACGGTATTCGCTGCGGATAAGTAAAGGCATATTGAATAGGTATACGCATATCGGCTGCTCCCAGATGAGCGAGAAATGCACCATCAACCAGTTCTACCATGGAATGAACTATACTTTGCCGGTGTACCAGCACCCCTATATCAGTATAACCTACCCCAAATAAATGATGGGCTTCAATAACTTCCAGACCTTTATTCATCAGGGTGGCTGAGTCAATTGTAATCTTGGGTCCCATAGACGAGTTGGGATGACAAAGAGCCATTTCTATACTAACATTTTCAAGCTGTTGCTCCGAAAAATCCCTGAAAGGGCCGCCGGAAGCAGTAAGCCAGATTTTATGCAAATTATCATTTTCACCCTGTAAGCACTGAAATATAGCTGAATGTTCACTGTCTACCGGGATCAGGGTAATACTGTTTTTCTTAATCTCCTTCATTACAAAATTGCCTGCTGTTACCAACGTTTCCTTGTTCGCCAGCGCAATACGTTTTTGGGCTTTTATGGCAGCCATGGTCGGCATAATACCAATTGCCCCACTTACCGCCACTAAAACAATATCAGCTTCAGGCCAGGCAGCTATGGCGGATAAGCCCTCCAGACCTGACAATAATTCAATTTTGTCAGATATTAATTTTTTTAACGCCGGATAAGCATCATTATCTCCAACTGCTATAGCTTTAGGTTTATATTGTTCAGCCTGTACAGCCAGGAGATTTATTTCATCCCGGGCAGCTAATCCTACTACCTGGAACCGATCACTATGCTGGTCAATTACCTGCAGAGCCTGTAATCCAATTGAACCGGTTGAACCCAGTATTACTATATTAATCAACGATTTTGCCCCCAATTAATTTTATCAAAAACGCCGGCACGATAACTGGCGATAAATATGACTACCAGTACAGGTCCCATAATCATACCAACTATTCCCGCTATTTGCAGACCAATGTATAAGGATACCAGGGTAGCCAGAGGATGTAAGCCGATATTATCACCCACAATTTTGGGTTCCATAAATTGTCTGGTTACCGATATGATTATATAGACAATAGTAAGTCCTATAGCCATACTGGTTTTTCCAATTATAAACTGCCAGATTATCCAGGGTATAAACAAAATGCCTGGGCCTAATATTGGCAATATATCCAATAAACCTACCAGAATACCAATAGTTAAAATGTATTTTACGCCCAGAATTTTAAGGGAAATAATGGTCAGTATAGCCGTAATAGTTATTAAAATACTGTAGGCTTTTAAAAAGCCGGTTAAAGCCTTGAATAATTCCGAGAACACCCTTCTGGTAGCAGAACGGGCATCTCCCGGGAGCAAATGTAATATAAATCGGCTTAATACTGCGCGATCTTTTATAATGAAAAAAGTAGCTACCGTAGCAATCATTATTAAAATAAATATACTCGGCAATTTAGCAAATACTTGCATTAATATATCCAAACTGCCGTTTACAATTTCTTTTAAAGTTTCAATACCCCCCTGCATGTTTTCCTGTATGGCATTTTGAACCTCAGGTGGCAAATCCAATTGCAGATACAAGAGGCGGAAATCACTGATTGTATTCATAAATCCGGTTATAACCTGGTCTGAATATGAGGCTATATAAGGGTATAAACTGGTTAAATCCTTTATAATCATGGATATTAATGAAGAAACAATTAATATAAAGCCACCTACTACAGTCAGCAAGCTGAAAACAACTGCCCAGTTACGCTTAAACCGCAGACGATTTTCAAATACTATTACTACCGGTTCGATAATAACAGCTAATAACACTGCAATTATAAAAGGTAAGAACAATACGGGAATACAAGCTAAAATCTTACCGAGTATCGGAAAAACATAACTAAATAACAAATATACAGCTACCAGGCTCAGTACCAATATAGCGATTTTAACCAATAGTTTCAGATATTTTTGCAGTTCAGGATCCATGAACACTCACCCCTTTTAATCTATATGGCATAAATCACAAAATAATATACTATCGGTACTACGAGGATAAAACTGTCAAAACGGTCCAATATTCCACCATGACCAGGAATAAGAGTCCCACTGTCCTTGGCACCCATATATCTTTTTAAACCGGAAATGAACAAATCGCCAAATTGTGCGCCTGTACTGGCCAATACTCCCAATAAGACAAATAACAGCGGAAAGGATGACATGAAGAAAAATTGATAAAACAGCAAAGCTATTATGACCGACATTATAATACCGCCTGCCGCACCTTCCCAGGTTTTATTAGGACTAAGCAGGGGTGACATTTTATGTTTTCCCCATCTGCTGCCGGCCAAATAACCACCGATATCACTGGCCCAGGTTAAGAGAAAAGCAAACATTATCAACATAAATCCCTGTTCCATAATCGAGATTCTAAGCGCATAGCTAAGTAAAAAACCGCAGTATCCGGCAAAAAATATACTTATACCCGTGGAAGCAAAATCTATTCCCGGATAAGCCATAACCGAAATAATTACGACCAACATGATGCCCAGGAAAAACAAAAATTCCTGATTAGGTATTGAGCTGTATAAGGAAAGGAATAGCAATAACATTACATAGCCTGGCAGGACCAGAGGAATAAACCCTTTAGCCTGCATCATAATAAATAATTCCCTTAAGGCCAAAAAAGCCAATAATAGAAAAAAGGCTATCCGATAATAACTGCCCAAATACATTATTGCTACTAGAAGAGGTGCACCAATTAAAGCGGTGATTACTCTGGTTTTCAATATTTCAACCTGCCTTTTTTAAGTTAGTCCTCCAAAACGTCTTTCTCTTTGCCCATAATCACTAATTGCTCTTAAAAGCTCTTCCTTAGTAAACTCCGGCCAAAGCTTGGAGGAAAACCATAATTCCGTATAGGCTATTTGCCATAATAAAAAATTGCTGATTCTCATTTCACCAGCAGTCCTTATCAACAAATCCGGATCAGGTATATTACAACTGTATAATTCATTGGCAATGGTTTTCTCATCAATATCGTCAGGGGACAATAAGCCTTTTTGTACCTTTGTGCTGATACCCTGAACCGCCCTGATTATTTCCCGGCGTGCTCCATAATTTAAAGCAAGATTAAAAACCATACCGGTGTTATCCCTGGTAAGCGATAATGCTTCCTCTACCTGAATCAGACATTCGGAAGGCAAGTCTTGATAAGCCCCAATCACATTAATTCTGATATTTTCCTGATGTAATTCCTGCAGTTCTTTCCCCAGATATTCCACGAGGAGTTTCATCAGATAATCCACTTCATCGACTGGACGTTTCCAATTTTCGGTTGAAAATGCAAATACGGTCAGATATTCAATTCCCAGTTCTGCACACGTTTTCACCGTCGTCTTTAAAGTGGTCATGCCCGCTCTATGTCCCATAGTTCTTGGCATTAATCTTTTTTTAGCCCACCTGCCGTTACCATCCATGATGATGGCAATATGCCGGGGTAATTGTGATTTATTTATTTTGGGAGTATTATTCATTTTAATTGAAGCCACTTTAACCCTTCTTCCGGAAACCATAATACCCCCTGATAATGGGGGTATCAATAAACTAATTATAAATATAAACTACTGTTAATACCAGCATAAATATGCCCGAACATTACTAGACTTCCATAATATCCTTTTCTTTGGCAGCTAAAATGCTATCAATATCCTTGATAAATTTATCAGTGGACTTCTGTACATCATCCATACCCTTTTTACTCTCATCTTCAGATATGGACTTATCTTTTTCCAATGATTTAAGCATATCGTTGGCATCACGACGAATGTTACGCACCGCCACACGAGCTTCTTCTGACCGTTTTTTTATTAATTTAACCATGTCTTTGCGTCTTTCCTCAGTTAATTGAGGTATGGCAATACGAATAACATTGCCATCATTATTAGGATTAACGCCCAAATCTGATTTCATAACCGCTTTCTCTATACTGCCTATACTGTTTTTATCCCATGGTTGTATCACAATCAAGCGTGCTTCAGGAACTGTAATATTAGCCAGTTGCGTTAACGGCGTCGGTTCACCATAATAGTCAACCATTATACGGTCCAGCATAGCTGGATTGGCACGACCAGCTCGCATGGAAGCCAGGTCTTTGGTTAAATGTTCAATGGTTTTCTTCATTTTTTCTTCAGATTCATTAAGAATATCTTTTACCATGTCATTACCCCCCTACATAGGTTCCGATATTATCACCCATTACTGCTTTTAGAATATTTCCTTCCCTGGTTAGGTCAAAGACAATAATAGGAATACCATTGTCCATACACAGAGACGTCGCAGTAGAATCCATAACTCCCAATCCCTGATTTAATACTTCTATATAACTTAATCTTTCGTATTTAACGGCGTTTGGATTAATAACCGGATCGGAGTCATATACTCCATCTACTTTCTTGGCCATCAGTATTGCTTCGGCTTCAATTTCTGCAGAACGAAGAGCAGCAGCCGTATCAGTAGAAAAGTAAGGATTACCGGTACCCGCTGCAAATATTACTACCCGGCCTTTTTCTAAATGACGAATAGCCCGACGCCTGATATAAGGTTCGGCCACTTCCTTCATTTCTATGGCACTCATTACCCGGGTACCCATTTCTTCTTTTTCCAGTGCATCCTGTAAAGCCAGGGCATTAATTACCGTAGCCAGCATACCCATATAATCTGCAGTAGCCCTATCCATACCTTTGGCACTTCCGGCTACCCCACGCCATATATTGCCCCCTCCAACTACAATACCAACCTGGACACCAGTATTAGCAACTTCTACAATTTGTCGGGCAATAGAGGTTAAAATATTGTGATCAATACCACTGCCTTGAGTTCCAGCCAATGCTTCTCCACTTAATTTCAGTACGATGCGCTTATATTTGGGATTATCCAAGTTATTACCTCCCGGATAACAGATTATTCTGATTTAATTTGCGACATTACTTCAGCAGCAAAATCAACCTGTTCCTTTTCTATCCCTTCGCCAACTTCATAGCGGGCAAAACGACGAATACTAATATTCTCACCCATTTTAGCCACTTTTTCATGAATCAGGTCTTGTACGGATTTATCAGTATCTTTGATAAATTGTTGTTCCAGTAAGCAGTTTTCTTTATAAAATTTTTCCAGACGGCCTTCTACCATTTTTTCAATAACTTTTTCCGGCTTGCCTTCTTCCAATGCCTGAGCCTTCAATACTTCTTTTTCTCTCTCCACAATCTCATCCGACACAGCTTCGCGGGAAATATACTGTGGATTGGAAGCAGCTATCTGCATGGCAATATCATAAGCCAGTTGTTTAAACTCTTCTGTCTTGGCTACAAAATCAGTTTCACAGTTAACTTCAACTAATACACCAATTCTGCCCGCACCATGAATATATGATATGACGGTACCTTCACTGGCTACTTTTCCAGCTCTTTTAGCTGCTTTGGCCAGACCTTTAGTCCTTAGCTCGTCAATAGCCTTTTCCATGTCACCATTAGTAGCTTCCAGTGCTCTTTTGCAATCCATCATGCCTGCACTGGTTCTTTCTCTTAACTCCTTAACCATTTGTGCTGTTATCACCTGGTTTAACCTCCTTATAACATTAATATTCACAAAAAAGGGGTGTACAGAAGAATCTATTCACCCCTTGCCATTCACCTTATTAAGCAGTTACTTGTTCTCCCTGTTTGCTTTCCAGGACAGCATCGGCAATCCTGGATGCCATTAGCTTCACA
This sequence comes from Syntrophomonadaceae bacterium, assembly GCA_028698695.1. GTDB lineage: Bacteria > Bacillota > Syntrophomonadia > Syntrophomonadales > Syntrophomonadaceae > JAAYBS01. The sequence goes on from JAQVWB010000063.1 coordinate 8,444, forward strand.
GCTCTGATAGCGTCATCATTTCCCGGTATAATATAATCAATTTCATCAGGATCACAGTTAGTATCTACAATAGCTACTACCGGGATATTTAACTTACGGGCTTCAGCAACTGCAATCTTCTCTTTGCGGGGGTCAACAACAAACAATGCCCCCGGCAGTTTATCCATATCTTTTATCCCACCCAGAAATCTTTCCAGTCTTTCTCTTTCATTTACCAGCCTGGCAACTTCTTTTTTGGAAAGTACATCAAATGCCCCTTCAGCTTCAAGCCGTTCCAACTCTTTCAGACGTAGAACGCGGGCACGAATAGTTTTATAATTGGTAAGCATTCCGCCCAGCCAGCGTTGGTTAACAAAGTACATGCCGCAACGAATGGCTTCTTCACGAATAGTCTCCTGGGCCTGCTTTTTAGTTCCGACAAACAAGACTCCCTTATTGTCTGCAACTACACTTTTAATAAACTCATAGGCCTCATCAAATTTTTTTACCGTTTGTTGCAGATCAATGATATAAATACCATTTCTCTCCATATAAATATAGGGGGCCATCTTCGGGTTCCATCTGCGTGTCTGGTGTCCAAAATGCACTCCTGCTTCCAGAAGCTGTTTCATTGAAATAACTGACACCAACAACACCTCCTTTCAGTTTTTTCCTCCGCCGCTTCACCCTTTCCGGGGACTGTAACAGCACTGTCCGAAAAGTCAGCTGGCGTGTGTATTTACCAACAAATAATATACCACAGGTTATAATAGTTTGGCAAATAAATGCACTGGAAAAACGTTTTAACGAACGCAGATTACGCGGATTTTTACTGATTTTCGCAGATTCTTTATTGATTAATCAGGTGCCAGGTTTTTAACATGGTGAGCAAGATTTTCTATTGAGAAAGTCTAATCAAATTTTTAACCTGACTGAACCTGAATACCCTGACTTGACATGACTAATCAATTAGTAATTCACTGATGTGTTCAGGCCTTTGGCCATGAACACAATTAATGTTGCTGTGTCAAAAAAAATAACAACCCGGGCGATATTCCCCAGGTTGTTTACATTACATTTCTTTTTTGTTTTAAGTTCAGGATTAAACTTATTTCTCCCTGACCACGATTAGTTCGGCGTGCAATTTCACTTACGCTAAATCCCTGCTCATACAAACGAGC
>JAQVWB010000064.1:0-7555 GCA_028698695.1 Syntrophomonadaceae bacterium
TCAATTACCACTGAATTTTTAGCATCCATGGTTATAGCCAGTGCTCCCATGGTACAGGCAGCAGGGCCGGAAAATACTGTCTCACAAGGTCTTTCCAAAGACTTATGTAATGGCATGGTTCCGCCATCGGCCTTAAGTATATGAATTTCTGATTGCAGGCCACGGGATTTAAGGGCTTCTTCGATCTGACCGGCAAAACTCATCCATTCCGGTAATATCATAGCTGTATAAAAGGTGGTGACTGCCCGCCGCGGAAAATTAAGCTGATTGGAAACCTGACTGCCGGTAAATACCTGTACCTCGGGCATAATTTGTTGGAAAACATCTTTAACTTTTAATTCCTGACTGTTATTGCGATTTGAAAACTTGCCTACCACAGCTACCCGTTTAAAGTTATGTTCTTTTAATTGCTGAGCTAAAGCAATTATTTCATCTTCATGCAGAGCTTCAGTTTCACGACCTCGGAAATCTATTGCACCACTAAGGAAAAAAGTATCTGCGGTAATTTGATAAGCGTTATGCGGCAGGCCAAAACCGGGAATCAAAACCAAAGCGGTGCGTTCTCCCCTGCCGGATGCCAGAATGTTGGTTACGAGGGTGGTACTAAGAACAACTCTACTAATCTGGTCGATGTTTTGCAGCGATTTTAATAATTCATCCAAAACCTGCATAAGGGTTTGTAATAAATTATTATCATCTGTAGGTACCTTAACGGAACAATGGATATGGCCGCCATCGAATACTACCCCATCAGTATAAGTTCCGCCCACATCAATACCAATTAACAAAAGATCACCTCCAGTGGGTTAACAGGTCTCTTTCCATTTATATATTAATAGCAATGCCTCTTTGGGAGTCAGTTGGTCAACATTAAGTTTATGCAATTCTTCAACTAAAGGATGTTCCGGTTGAAATAACACCATTTGTTCCATAACCGGCAGTGCGGCTGGTGTTTCTTTTTCTAGTTTTTCTAAAATAGATTGGGCCTTGTCAATAACCCAATTGTTTACTCCGGCTAACCTGGCTACATGTAAACCATAGCTTTTATCGGCTTTACCCGGCAGCATTTTTTTCAGGAATAATACCGAGTCGCCAGTTTCCTTAACTGATACACATAGATTGAATACTTCCGGTAATGATTCGGTAAGTTCGGTTAATTCATGATAGTGAGTTGCAAACAAGGTACGAGCCCCGATCCGGGTAACAATGTATTCAGAAACTGCCTGAGCCAGACTTAAACCGTCATAGGTACTGGTACCTCTCCCGATTTCATCTAAAATTATCAAGCTGTTTGCCGTAGCATTGTTAAGAATATTAGCTACTTCCACCATTTCAACCATAAAGGTACTTTGTCCGGCAGCCAAGTCATCAGAAGCACCCACGCGTGTAAACACTTTGTCCGCCATGCCAATAACGGCACTTTTGGCCGGTACGAAGCTGCCCATTTGCGCCATAATTGTCAATAATGCAGTCTGGCGCATATAGGTGCTCTTGCCTCCCATATTGGGACCGGTAATAATCGCAAACTGATGTTCAGTTATATCCAGTTTAACATCATTGGGGACAAAACGCGAATCGGTGAGATACTGTTCTACCACCGGATGACGACCGGATTTAATGTTAATTAATCCGTTATCATCTACGGCAGGACGAACATAATCATGTTTATAGGCAGCTTCAGCCAGAGAAAAAAGCACATCCAGTTTGGCTGCCTGATGCGCAGTCTGCTGTATTCTTTCCACATGGATCAGCATTTTTTCTCTGAAAAGTATAAACTCAGCTTGTTCCATAGCCAGCAATTTCTCTCTTGCACCTAAAATCTTGTCTTCATAAGTTTTTAATTCTTCACTGATAAATCTCTCTGTATTAACCAGGGTTTGCTTGCGTATGTAATCATCGGGTACCAAATGTAAATTGGATTTGCTTATCTCCAGATAATAACCAAATACCTTATTAAAACCAACTTTCAGATACTTGATTCCGGTTCTTTCTTTCTCGCGTTTCTCCAATTCCACCAGCCATCCGGCCCCCTGCCGGGACAGACTTCTTAATTCATCAATTTCACTATTATATCCAGTTTTAATAATATCCCCATCACGAATTGCAACCGGTGCTTCATCATCTATAACCTGATCAATTAAATCATAAACATCTTGTAATATATCCATATTACTTATATTCAGCAGTAGTTCACTATGGCAATCATTTAAAAGGTTATTGATTTGATCTAATCGCCGCAGGGATAGTTTAATGGCTGAAAAATCACGGGGAGATGCTATCTGTGCGCCAATTCTTCCTGCCAGTCTTTCCAAATCATTAACTTCTGCGAGTCGTTCCTTTAGCTCTTCCCGTAATACCAGGTTTTCCTTAAGCTCTGCTACTGCATCCAGACGTAAATTAATCTCAGCAACATTTCTTAAAGGCAGTTCCAGCCATTTTTTCAACAATCTTTTACCCATTGAAGTACCGCAGTAATCCAGTATGGATATCAGCGAGCCCTCACGTTTGTTTTCCCTTATGGTTGAGATCAGTTCCAAATTTTTTCGTGTAGATGCGTCCATATACAAATATTCATTATTATGATAAGGTTTTAAACTGCGAATATGTTCCCAGCGGGTTTTGCCGTTTTGCAAAAAACGAATTATACCGGCAGCAGCAATTAAACCGGCAGTATAATCTTTTAGACCCAGGCCTTCCAAAGAAGTGATTTTGAATTGCTGAGCTAAAATTTTATTTGCTTCCTGCAATGATGGTATTTGCTCAAACTTCGTGAGTACCATTCCAGAATTTATGCGGGCATTATCTTCCCATAAAAGCGGTTCATGGAAATCTACCAGACATTCAGCCGGATTTATACGCTGTAACTCCATTCCTGTTTCACTTAATGCATTTGCTCCGGTAAATTCAATTACTTGAAAATCTCCGGTGGATACATCAATAAAGGCCAAACCAATGATATCTTTGTAGTTGCTTACTGCAGCCAGAAAATTGGAACTGTTATCCGGCAACATGCTATCGTCCAGCACTGTTCCCGGAGTGATAATTCTTACTACCTCACGTTTTACAATCCCCCTGGCTTCTCTGGGGTCCTCCACCTGTTCACAAATAGCCACTTTATAGCCTTGTCTGATCAGTTTGGCCAAATATACATCAGCTGAATGATGTGGTATTCCGCACATAGGTATTTTCCCGGCTTCGCCACCATCCCGGGCTGTTAAAACGATATCCAGTTCCCGGGATGCAGTAACGGCATCTTCCATGAACAGTTCATAAAAATCTCCCAAACGAAAGAACAAAAAAGCATCCTGGTGCTCATTCTTTATTTTTAAATACTGTTCCATCATAGGGGTTGGTTTGGACAACTGCTTATACCTCCCAAAAGAAAAGACTTAGATAACTAAGCCTTTTCCCCGCTTCGAATTTCGAGAATTAATTTTTCTAACAACAACTTCCGCCACATGAGTCACATCCTGATGAACAACTATCACCTGATATGGCTTGATTCATAGCAAAATAGACCGCCTGCATAAGATTATCAAAACTCTCCTGGACATGGACCAGTTCCTGTACTAATTGATTAGCATTCAACTGCTGTTCCAGAATGTTTATATGATCTTCTTCACCTTTAGTAACCAGCAATCCGTCATTATACTTATTCTCCAATTTATTTTTGGCGTCCTGATAACGGATTATCAGGTCATAGGTGCTGGTATCACTGCTTACCTGAGCCTGAATGTCCTTAAGTTTCCCTACCTCCTGCGACTGGGCTACTGCATTACCCAATTCAAATGCCAGTCTGATAATTTCCTCTGTTGTCAATATAATATCCTCCTAACTTTTATAAAACTACATCTCCCATCAGGGAGAATGTTTTTCCTTCTGTAATTCTAACATGGATTATCTGCCCAATTAAGTCTTTTGCAGCAGAAATTATTACAATGCGATTTGTTCTGGTTCGGGCCATTAACTTCTCGACATTGGTTTTACTTGGGCCCTCAACAAAAACTTCCTGTATAGAGCCCTCCAATGAGGTATTAATATCTCTGGCAATTTGATACTGAACCGTCATTAGTTCATTTAACCGCGATTTTTTCACTTCAATTGGTATCTGGTCGGTTAATTCCGCCGCTCTCGTTCCCTGACGGGGGGAATATAAAAAAGTAAAAGCGGCATCAAATCTAACCTTATTTACCATATCCATAGTGTCTCTAAAGTCCTCGTCGCTTTCCCCAGGGAAACCTACAATCAAATCACTGGTAATAGCTATACCAGGTATCCGTTCTCTCATTTTACGCACTAACTCCAGATAATGTTCCCGGGTATATTTACGATTCATTTTTTGTAATATGCGATTACTGCCAGCCTGCAAAGGTACATGAACATGCTCACACACCTTGGGATTAACTGCAATAGCTTCTATGAGTTTATCGGACATATCCTGGGGATGCGAAGTAGTAAAACGAATACGTTCAATACCATCTATGTCGTTAACCAGGCCTAACAAATCAGCAAAATCTTTATCCTGATTATTGGTTTTACCATACGAATTAACATTTTGACCCAAAAGCGTTACTTCACGACATCCCTGCTCAGCCAATTGTTTTATCTCATTAATTATATTTTCAGGTCTACGACTTCTTTCCCTGCCCCGTGTATAAGGCACTATACAATAACTGCAAAAATTATTACATCCATACATAATGTTAACGAAAGCACTGAGACCAGTTTTACGATTAGTTGGATACTCTTCAATTACCATGCCTTCCTCGTCCCAGACCTGCCAGACTTTTTTACCGGTTTCCCTGGCCTTACTAACCAGATACGGGACTTCATGAAGATTATGCGTACCAAACAGTACATCCACCCCGATTTTTTTCAGTCGCTGCCGGCAATCTAATAATTGGGCCATACATCCCCCCAGGGCTACAATCAGTTCTGGGTTATTTCGTTTTAATAGATTAATTTCTCCCAGTTTTCCATAAATCTTATTCTCAGCTGAATGTCGCACACTACAGGTATTTAATAATATTAAATCAGCCGCTTGCGGTGAATTTGTTTCCTCATAACCATTATCCTGCAACAGTGTTGCAATAATTTCTGAGTCACGGACATTCATCTGACAACCGTAGGTATAAAAATAATATTTCATGGGTTTATGCTGTTTCACAACCTAACCTCCGTCCTCCAATATATTATACTCTACATATAGAAGCAGATTTATTAAAATACTGAATATCAGCTCTTATAAACCTGTAATTCATGTAAAACCAACTGCCTTAATAATCGTATCCCGATTTCCGATTCATTATATACTATTATTTTAAATCAAATAGACCAACTGCTAAGCAAGCAATTGGTCTATGGCCTATTTAATAAATTAACTGTTTCGTCCTAATCCTGCAAGGCTTTGATAATTTCCGGAGAAGGATTATTGGGGATAGTGGCAACTACCTGACCATTATATTCAAACACATTGTAATCTTTATCATTAATCTCCCCGATTACTGCAGCAATACCATTTTTGCTGCGGATGGCTGCCATTACTTCATCTACATCCTGCGGTTCTACATGCAACAACATCCGCGCCTGGGTTTCACAGATAAAAATTTCTTCCGGAGTTATATTATTTGTATTTACAGGAACTTTGTCCAATTCAATTCTGGCACCCAATCCGCCAAAACGAGCTGATTCACAAACTGCTGCACCAATTCCGGCTGCCCCCAAATCAGAACAAGCCTTTATTTTACCGGTAGCAAAAGCTGCCAGGGTTGCATCCATGGTTAGCCTTTCTTCCTTAAATAAGGCGATTGCCGGTTGTAATGTATTAACCAACCCTGCCCGATACAGAGTGTCATTTCCGTCCGTCCCGGTTTCTCCAATAATAATTAATTTGTGACCTGCTGATTTGGCAGGCTTGGTTAACGGTTTTTCCGTAACCTGTTTACCAATAACTGAAACAACTACAGCAGGAACTATATCACTGAAGGAAGTGGAAAACCCTCCCCCAACCACAAATACATCCATAGAGCTGCACATATCTGAAATACCTTTTAACATAAGGTTTATTCTATCCTGACTGGTCATAACTTCACATTTGCCACAGGTACATTCTCCATCAAATCCACATGGCCCTACAATAACCTCTTGTTCCAACGGCCGGGTGCCAATAAAATCTAGTAGAAATATTGGACGGGCGCCCATGGCCACTACATCCCGCATGGCTCCCCCGGCTCCCGTAGCTGCACTATCATAAGGACGGGGTACACACGGTGAACAATGGCTCTCCATTTTGGCAACTACAAAACAATCCGAGTCAGGCATTTTAAAAACAGCTGCATCATCGTTGGCATCAGGTCCCACCAATAATGCTGATGGCCATGCCTGATTAACTTTATCATTCAGTTGTTTAAAAAGCCCAAAATTTATTGCCTTATCTGCATTATGGTGCAGATGCACAAACAGAGCATGCATGAGTGCCTTTTCAATTTTATTCATTCCATTGCCTCCCTAATACTTAATGAAATTCGAATCATTTTCTGTTAGTTAAAAACCAAGTATTATTTTAACACAATTTTTTTATTTATCTTTAATAAAGTCTGCAGTATACAATATTTAATTCATCAAATATTTATTGTTCTTAAATAATAGCAGGAAAACCCTGACATTAATAGAACTTCAAGATAAGAATTAATTTGGTCGTTCATCATAAGGTCTTTGATTATTAATTATCAGGAGGTATTGTTCATGAAAATCAAACTCATATTCTTGTCGTTGTTTCTGTGTACCGCTCTGCTTATTGGTGGTTGCGGCGGCGGGGATGCCAAAGATGTTCCAGCAAATTCGGATAAGACTCAGCCAACATCATCTTCTTCAGCGGAAAAATCTTCCTCCGGTTTTACTAAAATTAGTGACATGGCGGATGCTTGGAATGAAGCTTATGGTTGGCATGAAAAAGCTATTAACGACTATGAAGGTATGCCGCTTCTGGAACTCGCCAGTGCCGGGTTGACCTTTGTCAGTGGAGTTCAATATGATTTGCTGAACCTGGAGAATAAAAATGGTCATTTTGAAGGTGAACTTATGCTGGCCGGTTACCCTGCATTTCTTGATAAAAAAGGCAATCAATTAACTTTTGGTTATGATATCGTTCTTGAAGAAGACGGTTTTGGTCCCAAGCAAAAAACCGGTGACCGTAAAGTAGAAAACGGCACCTTTCAATTGGACAAGGAATACTATGTAGCTGATTGTTACACCGAAAGGGCCGGGCAAAAAATTGAACGAACTTATTCAGAATTTCTTCGACTGAAAGATGGCAGCATGATGTGCTTTGACATGAGTGGTTATACAATTGATGCCAAAGGCGATGAAAGCACTTCCAATAAAGCTGTCTTTATAAAAATCAGTAAAGATAAACTGGATGTTGTAATTGGGAAAGCTACTACCGGAACAGAGTTTAAAACTTTATCTCTGGCCGGCAAAAAAGATTTAACTAAAGAACAGGCCATTGAAATATTTGAAACTGCCGGATATGCAATCGAAACAACCGGTGGAGTAT
>JAQVWB010000064.1:7565-9526 GCA_028698695.1 Syntrophomonadaceae bacterium
ACGATAGATTAAATTAATATACTGCTTATGTAACAGCCACTCTGATATCAATTCAGAGTGGCTGCATTTTGCATAAATCAAAATTTACCGCGTTTCATTCCGGATGATAAATCAGATATCAGTGGATCCATATTTCACGCATGAAAATCTTCTATATAATCAAATAACCAGCAGTTCTCAGTCCTGTCTTAATACTTCATTAATAGTGGATAAAACCTTATCATCTTCAAATGGTTTAATAATGTAATGTCGGGCTCCTGATTTAATTGCTTCGAAAATCATTCTTTTTTGATCAATTGCCGTTATCATTATTATTTTGGCACTGGGATCACTTTCAAGTATCTTTAACATTGCTTCTATACCATTTATCCCCGGCATAGTTATATCCATCGTAACCAAGTCGGGCTTTAATTGGTTATACATCAGACAGGCACTTGCACCATCAGTTGCCTGACCGGCAACGGTGTGCCCTCCTTTAGTTAAAATCAACCGCAGGCTTCTTCTCATTACAGTTGAATCATCTGCTATAAGAATATTTGCCATTCTCAATCCCCCTTAAAAAAATCGAATACTAATATCAAAGAGGTAAAAAGCCTATCATTACTTTATTGCTATTGCTTTTAATGGAACAATTATAAATAGGCACACCTGATTGTCGAACTACACTGGCAGACTCAAATAATACAGTAGGTGTCCCAAATATGAATAAATCCTGCAAGCTTTCCAGAAGTTTTAATGAATTACCTAATACAATATTACTGGTTTCTGCGGTTACATCTCCCAGTATTTCATAATCCATCTCGTCATTAAATTCTAAATTATGGTAAGCTCGTGCCATATTTATTACCATTGTTTCATTATAACTCATAAATACCAAGCCATCTAAAAGACCCCGGATATTTATAACCGCAGTAAACTTTTCCAATTGCATAGCATCATTAGTTTCAACCATGCAATTATTTCCGAAATCAATTTTCAGATAGCTTAATGCCAATTCCTGCGTCGTTGCTACGATATTGCACAAAAGATCATCAATTATTATGCCGGGAAGTTCCGGATAAGTGATTATTGGTATAATAAAGGTTAAGCTGCTTCCCTCTCCCTGACGATTATTTATTTCAATTTTACCTTTAATTTTTTCAACTTCATATTTTACGGTTGATAATCCTATTCCCCTGCCGGAAATAACGGTAATCTCATCAGCAGTTGATATGTCTGATTCAAAAGCCAGTTCCAGGATTTGTTCTTTACTGAATGTCTGGATTTGGTCAGCAGTATATTTCCCTTTTTCCAGGACGTTTGCTACTAATTTATCTTCATCAAATCCCGCTCCATCATCGGAAATAGTAATTTTGAATAATTCATCGCTGCTTTCTATTTGAAATTGTATGTTTCCAGCCTCACTTTTTCCCAGATGAATTCTATCATCAGGATATTCTATACCATGGTCAACAACATTTCTGAATACATGAACGAGAGAACGAATAAAATTGCTGTAATACTCACTGTCAAGCATTACATCATCACCCTCAATAGAAAAGGGGTTAATCAATTTACCCATCCTGGCAGCTAATTGATAAGTATGTTCCGGATAAATTTTAAGCATTTCTTTAAGCGACTTATGCTGCATTTTTTTCAGTAATGGTAAAAGTTGCGCGTTTGCATTATAAGGCAGGAAGTTTATCATTCTTTTTTCAAGCTCAACAAGGTATTTTTTATCAACTCGGATGACATTTTGTTTATTCCAATAATCCTCCCCTAATACACTGCTGACTCTTTCAAGATCCTCTTGCAGCCAATCTGGCATATTGGAGCGAAGCACCAATGATCTAATCATGTTTTCATCAATATGAGCCGCATATTTCTTAATATGATTCAATTGAGACTCCATATTATGGAGTCTTTTCACTGCCAGATTACTATTAAACTGACTGAAGTTACCTTTAAATGTATGGAGATAT
>JAQVWB010000065.1 GCA_028698695.1 Syntrophomonadaceae bacterium
AAATAAAAACATAACCACTCTTATCTGAGTCGCGGGAAATCAGAGAACGAATAATTAGATGAATATTGGGATTTACCGTTTCCTGCAGACTTTTTTCAATGCGGGATACCTGCCGGTAATCAATCTCCTGAGGAGTAAGTACCTCAGCCATAACCTGAAGCTTATCGCCTGCGTACTGGTAACGAATATCTGAAAGGGTTGCGCCGGTATTGATTGCCACCTGTTCGGTAAGATTTGTTTTTAAAGACTCTGACAAGGTATAGCTGGCCGCAATTTGCTGAAGGCTCCTGGTCATAAATACTGCCACCAAAGCCAGGATTAAGAGACTTAACCAGAATCGTTGCATAAAAGCTTTAAGACTAACGGTATCACTTCCGGGTAGTTCAACCAGACCTGTCAACCAGTAAACACCTGCCGCAGCCACTTCAATAGCCAGGAAATTAACAAAAAACAGTAAAAATGCTCCTGCTGCCATAGTCCATTCGTGCAAAGCCAGACAAATTCCACAGCTAGCCAATGGTGGAACCAGGGCTGTAGCAATAGCAACTCCAGGTAAAGCACTGCCGATTCTTTCGTCAACCATGGCATAAGCTCCGGCAACACCTGAAAAGAGGGCAATAATGATATCATATATAGTAGGTTGAGTTCTGGAAATTATTTCTGAACTAAGGCCTAACCGTATTGGTATTAAACCAATTAGTACTGCTATGGTTATTGCTAATATTATGCCTAATACTTCGGATATAACAGCATTCTTAATTAATCTCTGATCACCATTGGAAACTCCCAGTCCAATCCCAAATATAGGACCCATTAACGGGGCTACCAGCATAGCACCGATCACAACTGCCGTACTTCCTACCAGTAAACCAAAAGCCGCAATTGTAGTAGAAAGAACCATCATTAAGTAAAATGAAAATGTAGGCTGCGCTAATTGACATATATTGCTGTATAAACGAGTTTTATTCTCTTGGTCAAGACTAAGTATTCTACGGGGATTAAACTTTTTATATTTATTGGAAATCTGACTTATCAAGAAATCTGCTCCTCTCAATGAGATAAGACTTCTTTCTTCAGCAATAAAAGTTATTCCTCCTGACTTCAAACTTTTAGCCAGTATTGAAAATGTTTTGTCACCTCCTGTCAATGGTAATCTTAACAAGATTTTATATTTTGTTTTTTTGAAATATTTCGACTTTATTATGATATTATAAATAGTCAGAACGCCGGAGGAGATTATTAAAAACCCATCTATTTACAAGTTTTATGAAGGTCTTATCGAAGAAAAAACCAAAAGCCTTGGTCAGGTAGAGAAATTGTCCTTCTGCCAACAGAACTTACCCAGGAAGTATAACAGGTCATAATGAACGCTGCATTTACAGTACTAGTAATGAAGATGTTCTATTCGTAAATCTTCTCCCCTTCAGCAAAAGCGTTCAAGGCATCAAATTCACTGTTACGTTTGCTGCCCATGGCTATTTCCCCGGTTCTTTCCTTGTACCATTCATGTTGAATTATCAGATTCATTATTTCATTAGTACCTACCCAGATCATGGAGAGACGCAGGTCACGAACAATCTTCTCAATGGGATAAACATCAGTATATCCAATCCCCCCCATAACCTGCATGGCCAGATTGGCAACATCCCAGCACTGTTCAGTAACAAACTTTTTGGAAGCGGAAGCCATACGACGGCAACGGCCTGGTTTAACTTTTCCGCTGTCCAGGGCCAGGGCAGTAGTATAAATCATAGCCCGGGAAGAATCCAGCTTGGTTACCATATCAGCCACTTTAAAGTTGACTGCTTGAAAGTTGTTAATCTCGGTTCCAAAAGCTTTTCGTTTAGTACTGTAATCAGTAGCTATTTCCAATGCCGGACGCGCTGCTCCAATGGTCATGGCTGCTGTACCAAACCGCTCGGGAATCATCATTTGGGAAAACACTGTAAAGGCGCCATTTACTTCACCAATAACATTTTCTTTGGGAACGCGTACTTCATGAAATACTACCCGGGCAGTTCCGCCACCTCGTGAACCCATTAAATTATAGATGTACTCCGTCTTGACCCCCATTTCTCTTTCCACCATGAAACAGGTGATGGAACGGTGTGAACCGCCCTCAGGATCAGTTTTGGCATAAACCAAAAAATAGTCCGCCCCTTCCCCACCTACTATAAACCGTTTCTGTCCGTTTAAAATAAAATCATCACCATCCCGGCGGGCAGTTGTAGTAGCACCAAAAAAATCTGAGCCTCCGCGTGGTTCTGTCAGACATTCCGCTGCAAATTTCTCTCCTTTGCATATTGCGGGCAGAAACTTTTTCTTTTGCTCCTCAGTACCAAAATGAATCAGAGCTTCGGTTACCACATCTCCGGTAACCCCCCAGGTACAACCGAAAATATATCCGGGCACACAAATTTCCTCGGCCACAATAATATCATCTTGCCATTGTCCCCCACGCCCACCATACATTTCCGGTACCCGAATACCAATCAGGTTGCGACGCCCGGCCTCCTGCAAAAATTCTTTGGGATAACGAATTTTTTCTGCATCCATATCCAGTATGTACTCCCGGGGCAACGATTTAATTAGTTCACGGGTCTCATCCCTAAGCTTCAATTGCGCCGGCGTCATAAGATAATCAAACATAAGCTTCTCCCCCCACTTATACTCTATTATGTTTTGTAATTATATCATCTGCTAATAAACAGTTGTAATATTAAGTTAATCTATTCAGTCAAAGCTACCTCCAGGTCAATCTTTCCAGAACAATATTACTGCGATACCAATCATCGTTTTGCCAAAGCATTTCGGCAGTTCCGGTATTTTTGATGTGTCCGTTTTCCAGAACAACTATCATATCACTGGCAATCATGGAAGATAATCGGTGAGAAATAGTTAATATGGTATGTGCGGCACCGGCCTTTTGCAATACCGATATCACTCTTTCTTCAGTAATAGAATCCAGATTGGCAGTAATTTCATCTAACAATATAATTGGAGGGTTCGTTACTATTGCCCGCGCAATTGCCAACAATTGCTGCTGCCCCTGGGAAAAGAAATTGTCATTATTTAATTGGGTGTCCAGTCCATTTTCCAAAGTTCCTACATAGTCGGTTAAACCTACAAATTCCAGGGCATTTTCAACTTGATCGCGCGTAATGCTCTCGTCCTGCAAACTAATCTGGTCAGCAACGCTCCCCGGTATCATATGAAATTTTTGTTCCACATATCCGAATATCTTACGCTTTTCACGATTAGGTATGCTGTAAACATCAATTCCATTTATAGTGATACTTCCCGAGGTCGGCTCCAGTAAACCCATAACCAGTTTAAATAACGTGGATTTCCCTGCCCCGGTTCTCCCTGTAAAAGCAACTTTATCCTGTGCATGCAGATTAAGATTTATATTTTGTAAAACATCGTTGTTCCGTTCATATTGAAAGTTTACATCATTGAATGATAAGTTAAACTCTTCTCGCTGCGGAATAATATCCGCAAAGTACAGGGTATTATCTTTTTCATCATCTTCAGCTTCATTATAGAAGTCATTGACTCTTTGCACCCCCGCAATCGCCTGTTGAATATTTTGTAATTCCATGCCCAGCTTTTCAACCGGGGTAAATAAATTGGAAATCAAATCAATTGATGCCGCCACCATTCCCAGGGAAATACCAAGATAATTGAGCTGTTCCGATGATAGAATCACAATGATTGCAATTACCACTGCACGGATAAGCAAAATTATGGGTGAAAATATGGAGTCATAAAAGTTTACTTTTTCTACAGTTTCATAATTATGCAGCAGACGCTCAGTATAATTTTGTTCCATGTAGCTTTCTTTGCTGTACGCCTTTATCATTTGAATATTTCTAAAGCTTTCCGCAATATAGTTGTTCACTCTGGCTACCAGTTTGCGGTTATCTATTTGCGCCTGCAGCATTTTCTTCTGAAAAAGCCTGGTTATTGCATAAATAACCGGTAACAGTATCAAAGTCAGCATTCCCAGAGCAGCGCTAAATAACCATATGGATATGACAATACCAATAATTTTTAAGCAATCAATCATCATGCCAATAACTCCACTTGTAAACAGGGAGTTTATGGCCTCAACATCGTTGGTAAACCGGGAAACGATACTGCCTGATTCATTAGTGGTAAAAAATAGTGCATTAACGCTTTCCAGTTTGACCATCATTTCCATTCTTATTTCCCCCATTATTTTCTGGCCCAGAATGGTCAACAAAGCTGCTTTCAAAAAATCGAATACGCCAATAAAGAGTAATACAGCCAGGTAAGCAACAGCTAAAGGCAACAGTTTATCACTGCTTTTGGGTACCAGATGGTTGTCAATAATCAGCCTTAATATCTGAGGCGGCACTAAACTGGCAAGTACCACCCCGCACACGGTAATCAGCAGCAATATCATAATGCCGGTATTTTGCTTGATAACTTTTTCAATTGCCTTTTTTACCAGACTGTTATTCATCTGTATCCTCACCTGCAATAATTTGTAAATTAAATATCTCAGCATACAGCCGCGAATTTTGCATTAGCTCATCATGGGTACCATAATCAGCAGCCTGATTATTATAAAGCAACACAATTCTATCAACCTTTTTAAACATGGTTATACGATGAGAAATAAGGATAATCAGACTGTTCTTGAAATGACTCCTTAAATTATCCATTATTTGCTCTTCTGTGTTCATATCAACGGCAGCAAAGGGATCGTCCAGAATTATAATTTTGCTGTGGTTTAACAGGGTTCTGGCTAAAGCTATTCTTGCTTGCTGACCACCGCTTAGTCTTATTCCACTGTTGCCAACCATCGTATTTATGCCATCGGGCATGGTTTGTAAATCATTATCAAAACATACATCTTTTAAAACCTGCTCTATATCCTGTTCATTTCCCAGCGTTATATTATTGTAAATACTGTCAGAAAGCAGCTGCGGCTTATGACCCAGGTAAGCAATCATCTGGCTGCGCTCATATTCGGTAAAATTTCTTAACTCCTTATCGTCTATCACAATGCTGCCAGAATACGGATATAATCCCAACAAAGACAGTCCCAGGGTAGATTTCCCTGAGGCAATGGAACCGGTAATTCCGATTATTTCTCCCTGTCGTCCTTCGAAAGTTATTTTTTCAATAATATTTTCATTGCCAGGGGGATAAGAAAAGCTGAGATTATTTACAGATAAGGTGGTGTTAGTCTTATCAAGATTGCAATTCGCAACTTTATGCTGAAAATCGGTGAGATAAGGTTTAATTCGTTGCCATGAAACTTGTGATTTTTGTACAGAATTGACTAACCGGGCAGCTTTACCCGCTTTATCGGCCATAGCGGCAAACATAATAATATAGGCTGAAAAAACACCAACTGTCCAACCTCCATTAATTACCTTGCTGCCACCCAGATAAATAACGAGAATTATTCCCAGCATGGCAATAACATTATAAATTGGTTCCATGGAATTCTCCAGCAGGTTGGTTTTAATGGCTTTATTCTGCAAGCTCTCCAACTCACGACCGTATTTTGAGCGGTTTTGTCCTTCCAGACCGCTAGCCCGGTACAGCATGGCGTTCTCAATACTGTCATAAGTAATACCGGCTATATAGCTGCTTTGATTTCTATAATCAATAGAATATTTATAAACGACATTTTTCAGCTTTTCTGCCAGCAGCATAGCCAGTGGAATAAACAGGCTGGCTAATATGGTTATTCTGACATCATATAGCAGCATGGCTATATAATAGGCAACCATAAGTACCCCGGTATCAAAAACTTCAGTGGTAAACTTACGCATGCCCTCTACACATAAGTCAACATCTGAAATCGCTCTGGTCATCAAATTACCGATATTTTCGTTATCCAATTCGGGAATGCTTTTGTGCAGGATATTATTATAAATCATAAGCCGCATAGTAGCGCTGGTACTATTGGCAAACCGTCTTATATAAAAGCGTTTGAAATAGCGCATTAATTGAATTGCAGCAATAAGGGCGATAAAAGTGAGTGTCAGTAAAACTACCGCCGCCAGTTCATCACCGTGGACCAAGGAATCTATCAACTTACCCTGATAAATTGGTCCTAAAACAGCTGCACCATTGTAACCCAGTCCGAATATTACAATGCAGATAACTACAAGTTTTTCATTTTTCCAGTAATTAATAATTTGATCGGGTCGATCTATTGGTCTAAACTTTAACCTGGTCACTCTCGTATACCTATTACCTTTGCTTTTCTCTACCTACATATCTTTTTCCATCTATTATACAGCGTATCATCAACTGCTGATAATATAATTAAAGAACGTTCTTTTTGCTTCCCTAAGAGATATCAGTCGGGAAAAAAAGATTTTGACAGTAACCCAGTAATTTCATACCTTTACAAAAGTAATTATGGATGATAAGATGGTTAAAATTTAATATTCAGCTAGGGGTGCCAGTAATGGCTGAGAGAGGTGTTACCTCAACTCTTTGAACCTGACGTGGTTAGTACCGCCGTAGGGAAGCGTTTTAAGTTAACGAACTGTATTTTTAAGGCTTATCCTGACGGGTAAGCCTTTTATATTTGATGGGGGTTTTATTTATGGATGATCAATTAATAATCGGTAATAAAAGAATTTTCAACCGTCTCTTTGTAGGTTCCGGCAAGTATTCGTCCAATAGATTGATTCCTCATATAATGCAGGAATCCGGTTCACAGGTTATTACCGTGGCGGTGCGCAGAGTTGATTTGGAATCAACAGAAGAAAACCTGCTTAACCATATCCCGGCAGCCGCCATATTAATGCCCAATACCTCCGGAGCAAGAAATGCCGGAGAAGCAGTAAGAATTGCGAAGTTAGCGCGGGCTATGGGCTGCGGTAACTGGATAAAAATCGAGGTTATTGCTGACAGCAGATATCTCCTGCCTGATAATCAGGACACCTTAAAAGCCACAGAAATTCTTGTGACGGAAGGCTTTACGGTTTTCCCTTATATGAGACCTGAGCTTATGACTGCCAGAAGAATGCGTGATGCCGGCGCTTCCGCAGTAATGCCGCTGGGTGCTCCAATTGGAACCAACCAGGGTTTAAAGACCCGGGAACTTATTAAGATAATGATTGATGAAATTGACATCCCGGTTATCGTTGATGCCGGTATAGGCAAACCCTCTGAAGCAGCTGAAGCTATGGAACTGGGTGCAGCAGCTGTTCTGGTTAATACTGCCATTGCTACTGCCGGTAATCCGGTAGAAATGGCAGCAGCTTTTTCCCTGGCAGTCAAAGCAGGTAGAAAAGCATATTTAGCCGGAACTGCGCCGGTGTTTCATCTGGCTCAGGCGTCTTCCCCGCTGACTGGATTTTTAGATAAGGATAACGGTGACTTATGAGCTTTTATGATCTGATACAACATTACCGTGGCCAGAACCTGTCAGAATACCTCTACGGATTTACAGACCGTGATATATTAAGGGTTTTATGCAAAAACCGTCTTTCCCCTGAAGATTTTCTTGCCCTGATATCTCCGGCTGCTGCCGGTCATCTCGAAAAGATGGCAGTTAAAGCGCATGAACTGACCATAAGGCATTTTGGAAAGGCAATAGTACTGTTTGCACCGATGTATATCGCCAATTATTGCGTAAACCAATGTGTATATTGCAGTTTCAATCATCAAAACCAGCTTGAACGTAAGAGGCTAAGTATTGAAGAATTTCAACAGGAAGCCATCAAAATCTCGGCTAGCGGGATCAGACACATTTTATTGCTTACTGGTGAATCAAGAACTGAATCATCACCCGAATATATAGAGGAGATTGTAACTGAAGCCAAAAGGTATTTTTCCTCCATAACCCTGGAAATTTGTCCACTGAGCCGGGATGAATACGAATCACTGATATACAGCGGCGCAGACGGGTTAACCATATATCAGGAAGTTTATGATGAGAATGTCTATAAACTCATGCACCCATTTGGCCCCAAAAGGAATTACCGCTACCGTTTGGATACTCCGGAACGAGCTTGCATGGCCGGTATGAGAACAGTGGGAATAGGAGCATTGCTGGGTCTGGGTGAATGGCGGACGGAAGCCTTCTTTACAGCCCTTCATGCCCAGTACCTGAGCCATAAATACCCGGATGTGGAACTAAGCATATCGCTGCCCCGTATCCGTCCCCATACCGGCAGCTTTGATATACCTTATGCAATCGGAGACCGGGAGTTTGTTCAAATTATGTTAGCTTTCCGGCTATTTTTGCCCCATGTCGGTATTACCATTTCAACCCGGGAAAGAGCTGAATTCAGAGATAACCTGCTGGGACTTGGAGTTACCCGAATGTCGGCCGGTTCCATAACCGCTGTTGGCGGCTACAGCAATAAAAATGGCAATGGACAGTTTCAGGTATCTGACGGAAGAAGTGTAGATGAAGTCAGGCAAATGCTTTATCAAAAGGGATACCAGCCAGTTTTTAAAGACTGGCAGTATATTCAGGAAGGAGGCCGCCATTTTGCGGGGAATTAACCGGATGCTGGATGCCAATATTAACAGAGCTGCGGAAGGACTACGGGTTCTTGAAGATACCGCCCGGTTTTGTTTTAACGAAAATGAACTCACCAAACAGCTTAAATTAATAAGACATCAGGTAAGAAAAACCAGTGACTGCTCATTATTCCTGGAGTCCAGAGATTCAAACGGCGACATTGGTCCGGAAGTATCCGCAGGACTCGGATTGGAAGGCAAACAGAATATATCCGGGTTGGTTAAGGCCAATTTCAAACGGGTCCAGGAAGCCCTGCGCAGTATAGAAGAAAGCTATCGTGTGCTGAGCATGCCTGACTTGGCCAAAGCCTATGAAAATATTCGTTATTCGCTATATTCACTGGAGAAGGATTTTAGGCAATTAGTGCAATTAAATATGCGTCTGGAAGCTTTTGAAAGCGGAATATACGGTATAACCGCTGAAAAACATTCCCGAGGCAGATCTAACCTGGAAGTAGTCAGGCAAATGCTTGAAGCAGGTATAAAAATTATCCAGTACCGCGACAAAGATAAAAGTATGTTGGAAAAATATCATCAATGTATGAGTATCAGAGACTTAACCTCCAGTAAAGGGGCTATCTTCATAGTAAATGATCATATTGACCTGGCTATAAACACTGGCGCGGATGGAGTTCATCTGGGACAGGATGATATTCCGGTAAGTGCAGCCAGAAGAATTCTCGGTTATAACAGGATTATCGGAGTATCCACGCATTCTCCCCGGCAAGCTCAACAAGCCGTCTCCGATGGTGCCGATTATATAGGAGTAGGACCTATTTATAAGACTTATACCAAAAAAGATGTGTGTGATCCGGTGGGCATCAGTTACCTGGATTATGTGGTCGGGAATCATAACGTACCCTTTGTAGCTATAGGGGGAATAAAGCTTAATAATCTTCCCGAAGTCATACAGCATGGCGCAACTTGTGTTGCCCTTGTAACTGAGCTGGCAGGAGCTGT
>JAQVWB010000066.1 GCA_028698695.1 Syntrophomonadaceae bacterium
GCTTTGCGCATTTCCGGCCCTATCATCATAACCTCATGCAGAGCCAAACGACCTGAATAACCTGATTGACGACACATATTGCATCCCACCGGGACAAAGAACTGTTTTCCGGTATAATCAGTCATATTAAGCTGAACTGCAGTTTCCTCATCCAATTCATAGGGTTGACAGCAATTCTTGCATAAACGGCGAATTAATCGCTGTGATACTACCCCTGCCAGTGACGAGGATAACAAATAGTTTTCAATCCCCATGTTTACCATACGAGCAACTGTACCGGCAGCACTGTTGGTATGCAGCGTAGAAAAGAACAAGTGTCCGGTTAAGGCTGCTCTGACTCCCAGTCCGGCTGTTTCTCCGTCACGCATTTCCCCTACCATGATAACATCCGGGTCCTGCCGCAATATAGAACGCAGACCGGCGGGAAAAGTGAGTCCGGCTTTGGTATTAATCTGTACCTGCGTAATCCCGGGCAAGCTGTATTCCACCGGGTCTTCCAGAGTAATAATGTTACGATTGGGGTCATTTAACTCGGTTAATACACTGTAAAGAGTAGTAGTTTTACCCGAACCGGTAGGTCCGGTTACTATAACCATGCCATGTGGCCTTTTTATCAGTGACTGGATTTTATTTTCATTTTCGGGACTAAACCCCAGTTTCTTCAGTGACATTATTGCATTGGTACGGTCCAATATACGTAAAACTATTTTTTCTCCATGAATGGAGGGCAAAGTGGATATGCGAAAATCTATTTCCCTTCCATCTATTATTAAACGGGTGCGACCGTCCTGGGGGATTCTTTTTTCAGAAATATCAAGGTTACCCATGATTTTAATACGCGATACGGTAGCCGGAAAAGATTTTTTTGGTAAAGCCAAGACTTCCCACAGTTCACCATCAATACGGAAGCGCACTCTGACATCGTGTTCCAGTGGTTCAATATGTATATCAGAAGCCCCCCCCTGCACCGCTTGTTTCAGCAGGGAATTGACCATACGGATTACTGGTGCGTCATCTGCTAATTCCACTCCCGGGGTTTCGGTTTCAACCACTGCACCATAATTATAATGGCTCAGCTCGCCCAGCAGTTTTTCCATCTTGCTGTCTACCTGCAGGGCGGTATACTGTTGAATAGCCGACTCCAGTTCTCTTTCCGAGGCCATAACCGGAACTACATCCATACCGGTTACTATACGCACTTCATCGATGGCCTGAAAATTAAGCGGGTCCGCCATAATCAGCGTCATACGCCCCTGATTTACAGTCAATGGCAAAATATGATGCTTGCTAATCATATTGGTAGGCAGAAGTTTTACTATTTCCGGACTAATCTCCATGCGGCTGATTTGCACCCTCGGGATTCCCAACGTAAATTCCAGTACTTCCATTAGCTGATCATCAGTAATATGTCCGCGTCTGACTAAAATCCTGCCCAGTTTTTCCTTGCTGATTTTTTGGTCAGCCAGTGCCTGAGCTAATTGTTCTTCAGTAATCAACCCATTTTCTACCAGAATATCACCAATCATTTTACGCTGTGTTGCCAAATTAATTCTCCTTGTAAAACCTGATACAATTAGAAAACCAAAACGATTTTTAGGACCTTTATCCCGATAAGAAAATAGCATCGGCCCAATATCCAACTACAGTCCCATGTTAGCAACAATTTGCTATAAAATGGATTATCAGAAATATATTATCACATTTCGGTTAATTGCATACAATAATTTTGCAATAGTTTGACAAAATATATACTTTTTTATCAAATTGCTTTGAAAAAATACAATTTTATTGCTTTTGTTATTTAAACATTTGGGGCCTTCGGGAATTTTAGTACATGACTTAATACTTAATATATGTCTTTAGCACTTATATAGTATTTATCGTAAAAATTTCCTAAAAGTTTAGTTTAATGTAAAATATTATGAAAATGTATTTATGACTTATGCTTTACAAGCTTTATTCAACATGAATTAATTGTTCTCCTGCCATTTTTATCAATGCAGTCCTCTTTTTTCCCACTATTATTCCCTTACCTTTTACTTATTCAGTAATTATAGACATTGTTAATGCAGTCTGTTATCTTCTAGTTAAAGTTTTTGCTTATAATAGCATAATTTTTTCCGGAGGGATTTATCATGGCAAATAAATGGCTGTTATCCTGTCTGGTTTATCTGGAAGATGAAGAAGACAGGATTAATGAGTTATGCCGAACATTGGAAGCTGACGGGTGGCAGAATTATAACGGATATGTTTATGAGAATTCCGCTGCCGGTTCCCCGCCTTTTTTTTATAATTTACAGACTGCTAATATTATGATCCTCGTGCTGCATCAATCAGTAGATGATTGGCAAGCGGGTATGGATAAGGTTAAAGATTATGAACAGCGCACCGGATTAAAACCGCAGGATTTACTGGAAACCTGTAACATTTTGCTGGCAGTTGGCGAGGAATGGAAAAATATGATGGACTCATGTCAACAGATAGTTCCTGCCAGTGAAACGCTTGATTTAGGTTTGCGTGAGGGCGGTTTAACTCGTTTTATGGGGAATGCCCGCGTTTATCTGGCAGGTCTGCCCGCTTACAACCCCCGTTATGTAAAATTTCTGGCCCAAAAGCTGCCACTTATCGAATCTGCGCTTATCCGTCTGCAAATGGTATCATCCCTCATGCGGGACCGTAATGTTACCGTTACGAGGGAGCGCGCGGATATTGATCATCGACTCTCGAATGTGCTGCACTCCAATTTGGTTCTGGAACAGGGAAAGTTAAAAGCGGTCGAAGATTTGGAGACTCAGATTCAAGCATTATCAAGCGCCTACGGTATCCTGGCAGGTGATTTCAGTTTGCTGGCCGAGGGTAATAACCGGCTCAACACTGCCATACAAAAACTGCGCCATATGCTGCTGAATGAACCGGTATTGGATATTGGACCGGAGGCATTGCATGAGTTAATCATGCCATATGAACAACGTCTGCAGGAGGTTCAGGCTTCACTGGATGAACTGCGCCTGTCACGGGAAAATCATCAGGCCGCTATTGATGTGGTACGTTCGAAGGTTGATATTATGATGAGCAGGACTAATATTGAAACCCAGCAGCAAATTGAGGACTTAATGGTATTGAATACTTCCATGCAGAAACAAAGCCTGACTTTTCAGTTTGCTGCCGGGCTGATTGAATTTATCGTATTGGCTTATTATGGACACTCCCTGTGGAAAAACCTGGCTCACGCTGCTTATGAAAGCATTCCCACTTCAATTCAATTGGTGTTTGTACTGCTGTTTTCCGGTGGAACTGTTTATTGTACCCACCTGTGGGCTGAATTCCTGCAGGGTGAACATCATGTAAAGAAAAAGGTAATCGCAACTACTGCGATATTGCTGATACTCTTTACGGTTATACTGATAGCCAGCGTTTTATACCCGGCAGGAGTTTCCTAGATACTATCCATTAATTTGACTGCTTTGAGCCGTTCAGCCAACCTTTTTTCATGGGATTCTTCTTCGCGGGCCAACTGTTCAAATAACAGGCGGCTTTCGGGATCTTCCGCTTCGGCAGCCATATCCAGATAACGCTGACGAGCGTTTGCCTCAGCCTTGATAGCCATTTCCAGGGCTTCACGAATAGTCATGCCTACTCCTCCTGTTCACATAAATGATTGTACACTAATTATAGAACTATCCTAACAAAAATCCAGCCAAATTTCAGACCAAGGCTGATAAGCGGGAGCATTTTTATCACCTGACAAATATATAAACTTGATTCCACTGCCAAAAGGTATACTGCGTCCGGTTGGATGTAAAAATCTTATGCCGGTATGCTAAAGCAGCAAGTTGTCCATAATAAACCTGAAGAAATAACTATTGCGGGGTGAAAATGCTGAGCGAAGGATTAATTGTTCTGGTTCGCAGTATCATTGCCTTTATTACCCTGTTCATATTTGCCAGGCTGCTGGGCAAACAACAAATCAGCCAGTTAACCTATTTTGATTATGTACTGGGAATTACTATAGGTTCAATTGCTGCTTCCCTCTCAGTTGATCTGGATAGTCGTGCCTGGCCCCACTGGGTGGGTCTGGCTACCTGGACGGTTTGCGTTTTACTGGTACAGTGGCTGGTAATGAAGTCATCGGCTGCCGACAAATATTTTAGCGGTGAACCGGTCATAGTTATCAGTGATGGTCAAATCATGGATGAGGCTATGCGTAAATCCCGCTTTACTGTATCCGAACTGCTGGAGGAATTGCGACATAAAGATGTTTTTGAACTAAGCGAAGTTCAATATGCGGTTCTGGAAACTGATGGCAAGCTGTCGGTATTATTAAAACCGGAATATCGAAATGCTACCATTCAGGATTTGCAGCTTGCTTCCCCGGCAGGAAATATGAGTCTGCTGCTAATCTACGACGGTATGATTGTGGAGAAAAATCTGCAGCTCAGCGGCAAAAAAATGCCCTGGCTAAAACAGCAACTGAAGAGTAAAGGAATTAAAGATTTATCCGAAGTTTTTTTGGCTTCCTACCATCTGGAATCCAATACCCTGTATATTGACCAGTATAAGGATAAAAATAAGACCGCTGATCCGCAACTAATTTAAAAGCAGGTGATTATGATGTCAAAAGTCATGAATTATATTCTGCCTATAACTTTGCTGGTATTTTTCATACTGGTTATGAATAGTGGGGATTTTTTAAAACAACCACGGGGAAGCCAAGATAATGTTATTCATTATCTTAATCAGGTCGAAAATGAAATCAAACAACAGGAATGGGACACAGCTTTACAAGAACACCAAAATTTATCTGCTGCCTGGGACAAAATAGTGCCCCGTATTCAGTTTAGTGTGGAAAAGGCAGAAATAAATAAAGTCAATGTTAACCTGGCTCGTTTAAAAGTATTTATAGAAGTAAATGACCATAACGCTGCCCGGGCGGAAATCAGCGAAATACGTGAACACTGGGACAACCTGAATAAGTAATGATGTTGAGGGTTAAGGAGTCAGGCGTGGGGAATCATTAATTCCCCTGAGCGGAGGATATGGCTTGTAATACCCGCCCTTTTTCCGGGTCTTCCAGCATTACATACTCTCCCCATTTAGCCGGCAGAATCAAGCGCAGACGATTCTGCTGCATTTTTTTATCATTTAACATATTGTTGTATATATCTTCCGGCGCAAAAGCCGGCATGCGGCAGTCAACGTTCAGACTTTTATACAGCTTTTCCATCCTCTGCAACTGCTGTTCAGTAATAAAATCATAATCCAGAGCCAGGTAAGCAGCTGCCATAGTACCCATGGCTATCGCCTCCCCATGCCGATAGGTTCCATAATCGCCCAGTTTTTCAATGGCATGTCCAAATGTATGACCCAGATTAAGCACGGCCCTTAATCCAGTTTCAGTTTCATCCTTTTCCACAATGGCAGCTTTTATTTTACAACAGCGATAAATAACTTCAGTTACACAGGCGGATTCACCCTGACTCAGCAATTCTGCATTAGTTTCCAGATAATCAAACAGGTGCTCGTCACATACAATACCGTATTTCACGACTTCTCCCAGACCGCTGCGGTATTCCCTGTCTTCAAGGGTAGACAGGGTATCCGGGTCAATTACTACCAGACGCGGTTGGTGAAAGGCTCCAATCATGTTTTTGCCTGAGGGATGATTAACAGCTACTTTCCCACCCACGCTGCTGTCCACCTGGGCCAGCAAAGTAGTAGGCAGTTGGACGAAATTTACGCCCCGCTGATAAATTGCAGCTGCAAATCCGGCCAGATCACCAATAACCCCGCCCCCTAGAGCAATAATACTGCTGTCACGCTCCAGTTGTTGTTGCATAGCCATGTCCAACAGACGGTTGGCCTGGGCCATATTCTTATAGGTTTCCCCTTCCGGGACTATTCCCACCTCGACCTGAAAACCCGCCTGCTGTAACGAAGCTGCTGTTTTTTCACCGTATAATCCAAATACGCGCGGATTACTAACCAGTAAAACTTTGCGATTGGCAATTACTTCAGCGGTTAACTCTCCACATTGCTGCAATTGATTAGCAGCGATAATAATCGGGTAATATCTTTCTCCCAGTGCAACGGTTAGTTTTCTCATTCCCCTGCTTCCTGCCTTCCCGATAATTCCCCCCTGACACGGAGAAAAGAGATTATTTCTTCTACTACCTCATCAACACCTTTATCATTGGTATCAATAATAATTTCTGCCTGCTGATAAAGTGGTTGACGATGCTGCAGCATTTCTTTTATGTCTTCAACAGTCACATTCTTTTTTAACAGCGGACGGGTACCTTTTTTTCGATTAACGCGCTGAAATATATATTCCGGTTTAGCCTCCAGATTAATGATTATTCCATTTCCCTGCAAGGCTTCCAGATTACCATCCCCGAGAATAACACCGCCGCCAGTCGCAATTACCAGACCGGTTTGTCCGGCCAGTTTTCCTGCCATCAGTCGTTCCTCGGAACGAAACCTCACTTCCCCGTAACGACGAAACACATCACTTACTGACATGCCACAGACTTTTTCTATTTCGCGGTCCATATCTACGAATTTAAGTTTTAATCGCTCAGCCAGTTTCATTCCCACCGAACTTTTTCCCGTACCCATAAACCCGATAAGCACTATATTTTTTCCCATTTCCACACCTTTTTCATATAATCCTTGTAACTATTGTACGCGTCTCTGATCTCATCAATATGATCATGTCCAAACTTTTCAGTAAAGGCCTGGGCAATTCCATATGCCACCATGGCTTCAGCAACTACTGCCGCTGCCGGCACTGCACAAATATCGGACCTTTCTATTGTGGCCGCTTCCAAAGACCAGTTGGCGGTATTTACGCTATTAAGCGGTTTATACAAAGTTGGAATTGGTTTCATATAACCGCAGGCATAAATTGTTTCTCCGTTACTGATACCGCCTTCCAGCCCTCCGGCCCGGTTGGTTTTTCTTGCCAGTGCATTATTCTCATAGAAAATCTCATCATGTACTTGCGAGCCGGGAATAAATGCATTCCTGAAACCTTCCCCGATTTCAACGGCCTTTATAGCTGGTATTCCCATCAACAGGGCGGCCAGCCGGGCATCCAGGCGTCGTTCCCAACCAGTATGACTTCCCAGTCCCGGCGGTACACCCAGCGCTCCAACTTCGAAACTACCCCCCAGTGATTCACCCCGCTGTCTGGCCTGATCAATATGTTCCATCATTGCCTGAGCGGCTTTTAAGTCATAACATCTCACCGGGGAGGCTTCCACCTGTTGCTGAAAATTTTCCCGGTTCGCCAATGTAACTGGTTGGGGATTAGTAACCTTTTCACCGATAGATAAGACCTGACTGTAAATGTATATGCCAAACCCGGCTAATAATTGCTTAAAAATTCCTCCGGCAACCACACGGGCAGCAGTTTCCCTGGCACTGGCCCGTTCTAAAACATTGCGCATATCCTCATGATGATACTTGATGGCTCCGGCTAAATCTGCATGTCCGGGCCTGGGCCTGGTAACCATCTTGCTGTGCACCTCTTTGCACTGTCCCGGCCCCATAATCTCCTGCCAGTTTTCATGATCCTTATTCCAGATTATATAGCTTATCGGACTGCCCAATGTAACCCCATTGCGCACTCCGGAAATAATTTCAGCTTTATCGGTTTCAATTTGCATACGTCCGCCACGACCATACCCCTGCTGACGATGCTCCAGTTCCCGGTTGATTTCCGGCAGGCTGATATTAATTCCCGCCGGCATGCCTTCAATTATGCCTACCAACCCTCGGCCATGGGATTCTCCTGCAGTATTAAAGTTCAGCATGACTTCCCCCTATTTCTTTTTAATGTAACCACCCGAAAATTGTTTGGGTTCCATAAATATAACAAAGGCGGCTTCATCTTTTTCATAGATTTTTCTGGCTATCAAGTCGGCCATTTTGCGTTTGGCAATAATATCTATTACGGTTTTGGGTCCCATTTTGCCGCTGGCTTCCCAGCAGGTAACCGGAAATCCTTCCTCCCTCAATTCTTCTACTATGTAATTGTGATCACGGTCAATAATTACCTGTAAGCCCCGGTATCCCATAGCCAGTTTTTCCTCAATAATGCTACCGACCAGAATCCCCAGTGCAAATCCACTACAAAATACAATTAACTTTATCGGATCATCTAAAGCTCCCACTACCAGGCCCAGGGCTATCGTATAAACCAGAATTTCAAAAAACCCTATAACTGCTGCTGGTATTCTATCTCCGCGAATAACCAGGATCATTCTGATCGTACCCAGAGAAACATCAATAATGCGAGCAAAAAATATAAACAACAATTCCAGTATCATATTTATTCTCCTTTGCTAATTATCGGGCGGGGAATCAGAAACCCTTACCCGCCCTGCCGGGAGGTTTACTATTACATATAATAACTCATTATAGCGATTGGTCAAACAGACTGTACCACCCGGAGAAGGGGCTCCCGATGGTGCAAAAACACAATAAATTCTATGTGTTCCGTGATGTACGAAGGTTGGAGTTGTCCGATAAGTAATACCGTCCGGCAGAAAATATTTAGTCTGAAAATTAACATCATAGCGATTTGTATGAAAATAGAATTCCACGCGGCCGGATATTCCGCTGGTAATAGCCTCCTGACGTGCCGACCGCAGTACCCAGGCCAGCCTGCGGGCTTCATTATGCAACTTCTGGTGCTGAACTGCACGGTCTATATTCGGCACTGCTATAGTTACCGTCACCGACATTATTAAAATGACCAGTAACACTTCAACAATAGTGAATCCGCGCTTATCCTTTGAGACTATGGCGAACCACTACTTTCATAAATTCGATGTCAGGGTTTATCTCCAGTAATATCTGCAGAGTCAGGGCTGCCTGATGAACAAACATAGGCACCCCATTCAGGGTTTTACACCCCTGTTGACGAGCTAATTGCAGAAACCTGGTCTCCTCAGGATTATAGATAATATCAACAATAACTGTCTGCGGTTTTACTGAGTTCAGACTCTCAACTGGTGCAGCCTCAACCCGGGGATACATTCCCACCGGTGAACAATTAATTATCAGATTGGATTCCCGGGCACTCCCGGAAAAACCGGCTGCAGTAAGCAGACTGCCTTTAATCCTGGTTCCGTTGCTGACTGGAATCAGACTGGCAAGATGTTCGGCTCGCCCGGCTTCAATATCAAATATGTCTATCTCATTAATACCTGCACGGACCAAGGCTGCAACTATGGAGCGCGCCGCACCCCCAGCTCCCAGGATAACGGCCCGGCCGTTTACGACCACACCTTCTTCACGCAATGCCTGAATAAAACCTGCTCCGTCAGTATTATGGCCAATCATTTTATCATTGTTAAAATGAATAACATTAACCGCACCACAATCACGGGCTTCACCTGACAACTCGTCCATATATTTTACAACCGATTCTTTGAAGGGAATAGTAACATTGACTCCACGAAATCCCAG
>JAQVWB010000067.1 GCA_028698695.1 Syntrophomonadaceae bacterium
GGCTAATGAAAACCAGACTACCTTGCTGGAAGTATTGGCTAAACCGGATATGATCCCGGGTATAAACCGCAAAGTATTAAATGCCTTGCAGGATTTTTTCGGTATGATTACTTACTTTGGTGACCTTGCTAAATCAGGGGCATCCCCGGGAGGAATTCTGGACCATATTCTGGAAATGACTGGTTATATTCAGGACTTGCAGTCTAATTATACTGATGCAGAGAGTCGGATTGAAAACATACATGAATTACGTTCTCTGGCAGTAGAGTTCGAAGAGCGGGGCGGTCAGGGTCTGGAAGACTTTTTAGCTGAAATGGCCCTCGTGCAGGATACCGATGGTTTGGATTTGTCTGATTCAGTTTCGTTAATGACCCTGCATGGAGCTAAAGGTTTGGAGTTTCCAATTGTATTTCTGACTGGTTTGGAGGAAGGCGTATTCCCTTCCTATCGTAGTGATACACCGGAAGAAATGGAGGAAGAACGCCGCTTATGTTATGTAGGTATAACCCGTGCCTGTGAGAGATTATTTTTGACTAATTCAGTAACCAGATTATTATATGGATATGAGCGAAACAATCCTCCCTCCAGGTTTTTACAGGAGATTCCCCAGGAACTGTTGATAGCTCCAGTACAGCAAAGGCGGGTTATTGCTGTTGTGAAGGAGGGAGATTCAGTATTTCATGCCAAGTTTGGCCGGGGAATTGTAGACCATATTGATGCCGGTTATGAAATAGCTACTATTACTTTTGATTACGCCGGTACTAAAATGCTGCGTTTGGATATTGCACCACTGGAAAAACTGGAATAAAGAGAGAATCAAGGGGGACGACCAGTGAGTCAACCGGAAGTTCAGATTAGCAGGTTACGTGAGGACATTCAGAATTATGATTATTATTATTATATAATGGATGAACCCCTCATTTCCGATAGCGAATACGATCAGTTAATGCAGGAATTAATCCGTCTGGAGAAATTACATCCCCAACTCATAACCTCTGATTCCCCTACGCAAAGGGTAGGGGGCAGACCGTTGCCAAAATTTAATTCCATACAACACCGTCAGCCATTATTAAGTCTGGAAAACGCTTTTAATGAGGGTGATTTAAAGGAATTTCACCGTCGGGTTGGTCGCCTGTCTGCTTCGGCAGACTATATTACTGAATTGAAAATTGACGGGGTATCAGTGGCATTGGTTTATGAGCACGGTGTCTTAATTAATGCTGCCACCAGAGGTGATGGACTGACCGGTGAAGATATAACTGCCAATATTCGTACCATCAAAACCCTACCATTGCGACTGCGTCAGCCAATTCCCCGTCTGGAAGTACGGGGAGAAGTGTACATGCCTAAATCTGAATTTGTTCGCCTTAATCAGGAAAAAGAAGAAAAAGGAGAACGAATATTTGCCAATCCCCGCAATGCCGCTGCTGGTTCTCTGCGGCAGCTCAATGCGGCTATAACTGCCAGTCGGGCTTTATCAGCCTTTATTTATGACATTTTATATATTGAGGGAACCGCCCTCAATACGCAGCAGGAAGCGCTGGAGTTTTTGCGTGAACAGGGATTTCCGGTCAACCGGGAAGCCCGCTTTTGTGCAGGAATAGATGAAATATTAGCCTACTGTACGGAATATAACGATTTGCGTCATGAACTGCCTTACGAAATTGATGGGGTAGTAATTAAACTCAATCAGTTTGCAGACCGTGAAAAATTGGGATTTACAGCTAAAAGCCCCCGTTGGGCAATTGCCTATAAATTTCCCGCTGAAGAAAAGGAAACCCGCCTGCTGGATGTAGCCATAAATGTTGGCAGGACCGGTATTATTGCCCCTACAGCCATATTGGAACCGGTATCGCTGGCAGGTACAACGGTAAGCCGGGCCAGTCTGCACAATTTTGATTTGGTAAGGGACAAGGATATACGCATTGGAGATATAGTACTAATGCATAAAGCCGGAGATATAATCCCGGAAGTAATAAAATCTT
The DNA here is from genome assembly GCA_028698695.1 of Syntrophomonadaceae bacterium. Classification (GTDB taxonomy): domain Bacteria; phylum Bacillota; class Syntrophomonadia; order Syntrophomonadales; family Syntrophomonadaceae; genus JAAYBS01. The sequence continues at coordinate 1,986 of JAQVWB010000067.1, forward strand.
TCCCCGAAAAACGTACCGGCAATGAAATCATTATAGTACCGCCTACAAATTGTCCATCCTGTAACAGTCCGGTAATGCGTCCGGATGGAGAGGTAGCTTGGCGTTGTGAAAACATCAATTGTCCGGCCCGCTTAAAAGAGAGTCTGATATTCTTTGCCTCCCGTACGGCTATGGATATTGACGGCCTTGGACCGGCTATTATTGATCAATTGGTGGAAAAAGGTCTGGTGACCAAAATTGAAGACCTATATCAGTTAAAGGTTGAACAACTGCAGACATTGGAGCGTTCCGGGGAAAAATCAGCTGCCAATATTATAAAGGCTATTGATAACAGTAAAAATCGTCCGTTGTCAAGACTGATTACTGCTCTGGGAATTCGTCATGTGGGAGCAAAAACTGCCCGTATACTGACAGCACACTTATCTACTATAGAAGAGTTTTTATCTGTTCAGGAGGAATATTTGATTAATATTCCTGAAGTAGGCACTAAAATGGCAGAAAGCATTGTCAGCTTTTTCGCCCAGCCGCGCAATCGCGAGACTATTGATGGATTGATAGCTGCCGGAGTAAATACCGCTGAAGAGCGAGTGGTTGAAGGGAAAAAGCCGTTGGCTGGAAGAACTCTGGTTCTGACCGGTACATTATCAACACTGACACGGCAGGAGGCCGGTGAAAAATTTGAAGCCCTGGGTGGCAAAGTAAGCAGCAGTGTGAGTAAAAAAACTGATTATGTAGTTGTCGGTGAAGACCCGGGCAGCAAATATGATAAAGCAGTGGAATTAGGCTTAACCATACTGGACGAAACTCAATTTCTGGAACTCATCAAGGGCGAGGAGTAATCAATTGTTTATGACGGGGACAATTATTAATGCCAGTGCAATAGTTGCGGCTGGATTAATTGGATTAATGCTGCGTAAAGGTATACCCGAAAACATGAGTCGCACCATGCAGGATGGGTTGGGTCTACTGGTACTGGTGATTGGTATTCAATATGGGTTTAAGGCAGATAATCTGGCTATTGTTGCGTTAAGTCTGGCAACCGGAGCAATTATTGGTGAATGGCGGCAATGGGAAGCCCGCCTGGAACAATGGGGTATCTATCTGCAGAATCGTTTTGACAATAATAACGGCGGACAGTTTGCCCGGGGTTTTGTCACCGCCACTCTGTTATTCTGTGTGGGAGCAATGGCAGTCGTAGGTTCCCTGGAAGATGGTCTCACCGGCAATTATCAGATTTTGCTGGTTAAATCAATTTTAGACGGAATATTTTCCCTGTTATTTGCTGCCAGCATGGGTATAGGGGTATTATTTTCAGCATTTCCGGTATTGATTTATCAGGGAGCCATTTCACTGGGAGCCGGCTTTTTAAAACCACTTATGACTGAGCCGATGCTAAATAATATTACTTCCTGCGGTGGTATCATTATAGCCGGATTAGGACTGAATCTGATTGGATTGACCCGTATCCGCGTAGCCAATCTTTTACCCGGATTAATTATACTTCCCTTTATTATGATGCTGTTTTCTTTTTTATCTATTTAACACGCTTGAGAGCACTTTTTCAGTAGTCTCGAACCGTCCCTATGTTTGAGCGATAGAAATACTGCATACAGTAATTTTGATTCGTTAAGCCCGGTATTTTTTGTTATAATATTGAGCATAAATGTTTGAAACTGCCAAGGGGGGTAAAATGAATGGCTCTCACCAGTAAAGAAGTTGAACATCTGGCCATACTGTCACGATTAGCTTTAACTGATGAAGAAAAAGCTTTATTTGCCGGACAAATGAATGACATATTGGAATTTGCTGATAAATTTAATCAGTTGGATACTGATAATGTTGAACCCATGGTTTATGTATTGCCTGCTAATAATGTGTTTCGTGAGGATGAAGTTATTCCTGGTCCAACCCGCGATGAATTGCTGACCAATGCGTCCGCCGTAGAAGAGGGATATTTCAAGGTCCCTAAAATTCTTTAAGGGGGAAAATCATGCAATTATATGATTTGACTATACATGAATTAACAGCTCTCATAAAAGAGCGGAAGGTATCTGCTCATGAATTGACGCGGGCATATTTACAGCGCATAGATGAGGTGGAGGAGCAGGTCGGGGCCTTTATTACGCGTACCGACGAGTTGGCCCTGCAACAGGCCGGAGATTTTGATAATAATCCGGTTGATAAACCTTTGGCTGGAATTCCCTATGGTTTAAAGGATAATATTTGCACGAGTGGAATTCGTACCACTGGTGCCTCAAAGATGCTGGAGGATTTTGTGCCTGTTTATAATGCCAGGGTAGCTGCCTGTCTCGAGGATCAGCAGGGAATATTGCTGGGCAAGTTAAATCTGGATGAATTCGGCATGGGTTGCTCAACGGAGACTTCAGCTTTTCAAACAACTTCCAATCCATGGGATTTGCAGCGGGTAGCAGGAGGATCATCAGGTGGATCAGCAGCAGCTGTGGCAGCCGGGGAAGTGGCTTATTCGCTGGGAACTGATACCGGCGGCTCCATACGTCAACCGGCCGCTTATTGCGGTTTGGTAGGCCTGAAACCAACTTATGGTTTGGTTTCCCGCTTCGGTGCTATAGCCAATTCTTCCTCACTTGATCAGGTTGGGGTTATTACGAGAGATGTAAAGGATTGCGCTCTCGTGCTCAGTGCTATTGCTGGTTATGACTCTCAGGATGGTACTTCCGCAAAAATAAATATACCTGACTATTTCGCTGATTTATCAGGAGATATTAAAGGGTTAAAAATTGCTTATCCACGGGAATATTTCCGGAATAGCACAGACACGGCTGTTGCCAGGCAGGTAAAAAGAGCTCTGCATGCATATGAACAAATGGGTGCCATTGTTGAGGAAGTCTCTTTACCCCATAGTGAGTATGCTTTGCCTGCTTATTATATTATTTCCCGGGCGGAGGCCAGTACAAACATGGCCAGGTTTGACGGGGTACAATTTGGACTGCGCGATGTTAAGGCGGATAATATCGTAGATTTATATGCCAACAGCCGGGCGGCGGGATTTGGTGCCGAGGTAAAGCTGAGAATACTGTTGGGTTCTTATGTTTTAAGTTCTGATTGTTATGAAACTTATTACCTTAAAGCTATGAAAGTTCGCCGTTTAATTCATGATGATTTTACCAGGATATTTGAAAATTATGATATTATCGTAACACCAACCACGCCGACTACAGCATTTTGCCGGGATGAATACCGGGGTAATTTATTAAGTCTGTACCGGAATGATATTCTTACCGTACCGGTAAATATGGCAGGATTGCCGGGTATATCCGTACCCTGTGGTTTTATTGATGGATTGCCGGCAGGCATGCAGCTTATAGGCAAGCCATTTCAGGAAAAAATGCTCTTAAACGCGGCGCTGGCATTTGAACAAGCTCACGATTATTATAAAGCCAGACCAGCCTTGGGGGGTGACAAGTAATGAATCGGGAATACGAAACCGTTGTCGGATTAGAAGTTCATGTGGAATTAAAAACCAAAACCAAGATTTTTTGTTCCTGTTCCACTGAGTTTGGTGCTGAACCTAATACACAGGTTTGTCCGGGTTGTGCCGGATTTCCGGGTACATTACCGGTATTGAACCGTAAAGCAGTTGAATATGCGATTAAAACCGGATTGGCACTTAACTGCGAGATTGCTGAGGTGAGCAAGTTTGACCGCAAGAATTATTTTTATCCGGATTTGCCCAAGGCTTATCAGATATCCCAGTATTATATGCCCATCTGCAAAAATGGACATTTGGATATCGAGGTCGAAGAGACCAAAAAGCGTATCGGCATAACCCGTGCACATTTGGAGGAGGATGCCGGTAAACTGGTTCATCAGGGCACTATTACCAGTACCGAATATTCACTGGTAGATTTGAATCGTGGTGGAATGGCTTTGCTGGAAATAGTATCAGAGCCGGATATGCGCAGTGCTCAGGAAGCCAGAGCCTATTTGGAAAATTTGCGGGCTATTTTACTTTTTGCCGGAGTATCGGATTGCAAGATGCAGGAAGGTTCATTACGATGTGATGCCAATGTATCAGTACGACCGAGGGGCCAAACGGAATTGGGTACCAGAGTGGAAATAAAGAATCTGAACTCTTTCCGTGCGCTGGAAAAATCCATTGAATATGAAGTTCGGCGACAAATAAATGCTATTGAAGATGGTGAAGAATTAATTCAGGAAACGCGGACCTGGGATGAAGAAAAACAGGTTACCCGTGCCATGCGTACCAAAGAGGATGCCCAGGATTACAGATATTTTCCCGATCCTGATTTGGCACCGGTATATATTAGTCAGGAATGGATTGCGCAAGTTTCAGAAAGTATGACGGAACTGCCCAATCAGGCCCGGCAGAGATTGGTTAATGACTGCGGTTTGCCGGAGTATGATGCTTCCATACTAACTTTGACTCCGGCAACTTTAAAATTTTTTGATGAAGCAATTACAAAATATAACCAGCCCAAAATTGTATCCAACTGGATAATGGGTGAACTTAACCGGCTGTTAAATGTTAACAATATGGAAATAGAGGATAGCCGCCTGGTGGCGGGGGATCTCGTAGAATTACTTAAATTAATTGATGCGGGAACCATTAGTGGTAAAATTGCCAAGACGGTTTTTGAAGAAATGTTTTCTACAGGTAAAAAACCTGAAGAGATTATCAAGGAAAAAGGTCTGCTGCAAATATCGGACGAAGATACTTTAAAAGGTATGATTGACGAAATTGTAGCGGCTAATCCCAAGGTAGTGGAAGATTATAAAAATGGTAAAGAAAAGGCCTTTGGCTTTTTCGTAGGTCAATTGATGAAGGCAACTCGAGGACAGGCAAATCCTGCCATCGTAAATAAGTTGTTACAGGAACGATTAAGCAGGGAGTGAGATGTTTAAATGACGTGGACACCAATGAATCGGGACTGGTTTCTGGAAGAGGGAGCCAAAGTCAATATTGTTGATACTACTTTAAGGGATGGAGAACAAACTGCCGGGGTGGTATTTACCAATGAGGAAAAATTACAGATAGCCAGACACTTGGACCGTATGGGTATTGACCAGATTGAGGCTGGCATTCCCGTAATGGGGGGTTCTGAAAAAGAATGCATAAAACAAATTGTCGACCTGGGATTGAAAGCCAGTATTATGGCCTGGAACCGGGCAGTAATAGCTGATATTAAAGAGTCTCTGGATTGTGGAGTAGACGCAGTGGCTATCTCCATATCAACTTCGGATATCCATATCCAGCATAAGCTGCAGACTACCCGGGAAGATGTTTTAAACCGCATGGCAGACGCAGTTAAGTTTGCCAAAGACAATAATCTTTATGTATCAGTAAATGCAGAAGATGCGTCCCGTTCAGAGCTTGATTATTTAACTGAATTTGCATTAGTGGCCAAACATAACGGTGCAGACAGATTAAGATTTTGTGATACCGTAGGTACTTTGAATCCCTTGACTGCTTATCGTTACATAAAAACTCTGATTGGAGCGGTAGGTCTTAATATCGAAATGCATACCCATAACGATTTTGGCATGGCTACTGCCAATGCGCTGGCAGGTATTTATGCCGGAGCTAATTATGTAGGGGTCACCGTTAACGGTCTGGGTGAAAGGGCCGGTAATGCCTGCTTGCAGGAAGTAATTATGGGGCTTAAGTATTTAATGCAGGTGAATTCATCCTATGATACTACTTTGTTCAGGGAAGTCGCTCAATATGTGGCCCAGGCATCCGGAAGGGATTTGCCCGTATGTACACCAATAGTAGGCTCAAATATCTTTGCTCATGAATCAGGAATACATGGGGATGGGGTTTTAAAGAATCCTCTTACCTATGAAGTTTTTTCGCCGGAAGAAGTCGGTCTGGAAAGGCAGATTGTTATCGGCAAACATTCCGGTACAGCGTCAGTAAAATCAAAATTTACGAAAGAATATGGCATTGAACTTAATGAAAAAGAAGCCAAAGAAATTTTGGCCCGCGTAAGAGAAATGTCAATTAAAACCAAACGTAGCTTGTTTGACAAGGAACTTATGTATATATATGAAGAATATCAAAGGGAGAAACAATAGAATCAAAATATAAACTTAGGAGGACTTATGTATGCAGGGCAGGATTACTATTCAAAATGGTAAGTTACAGGTTCCTGATCATCCTGTTATTCCATTTATTGAAGGAGATGGAACCGGACCGGATATATGGGCAGCAGCTTCCCGCGTAATTGATGCTGCAGTTGAGAAAGCCTATCAGGGTCGACGTGCGATTTTCTGGAAAGAAGTGTTGGCTGGAGAAAAAGCCTTCAATCAGACCGGCGAATGGTTACCGGCTGAAACTCTGGATACTATTCGCGAATACCTTATAGCTATAAAAGGACCTCTGACAACCCCTATCGGGGGGGGGATCAGGTCATTAAATGTGGCCCTTCGTCAGGGACTTGATCTATATACCTGTTTGCGTCCCATTCACTATTTTGAAGGAGTGCCTTCACCGGTAAAACATCCGGAATTGGTTGAGATGGTAATTTTCCGTGAAAACACCGAGGATATATATGCCGGTATCGAATATGCCAAAGATTCTCCGGAAGCGGATAAACTTATTAAATTCCTGCAGGAAGAACTGGGAGTAACCAAAATCCGTTTCCCGGAAAGCTCCGGTCTGGGAATTAAACCGGTATCTGAAGAAGGTACAAAAAGATTAGTCAGAGCAGCTATTGAATACGCTATTAATAACCGTAAGAGCGTAACTATCGTGCATAAGGGCAACATTATGAAATACACTGAGGGCGCTTTCAAACAATGGGGCTATGAATTAGCAGAACAGGAATACGCTGATAAAGTATTTACATGGGATCAATATGACCGTATCAAGGAAAAAGAAGGCTCCGCAGCAGCAGATAAGGCTCAAAAGGCTGCCGAAGCTGAAGGTAAAATAATTATCAAGGATGCCATAGCTGATATATTCCTGCAGCAGGTACTGACCCGGCCAGCTGAATTTGAAGTAGTAGCTACCTTGAATCTGAATGGCGACTATATTTCTGATGCTCTGGCGGCACAAATTGGAGGTATTGGCATAGCCCCGGGAGCCAATATCAACTATGTAACCGGACATGCCATATTTGAAGCTACGCATGGAACTGCTCCCAAGTATGCCGGGCTGGACAAAGTCAATCCTTCCTCGGTTATCCTTTCGGCGGAGATGATGCTGCGTCATATGAACTGGCATGAAGCTGCGGACCTTATTATTTCCGCCATGGAAAAAACCATTAAAAGCAAAGTAGTAACTTATGATTTTGCCCGCCTTATGGAGGGTGCAACCGAAGTAAAATGCTCACAATTTGCTGATGAGTTGATTAAGAACTTGTCTTAACCAGGGGGACGGTTCTACTGGTTACCCTTGGTTCATCGCTGTTTTCGGGGGAGGAAAATAGAATTAACAACAAATTCAAGCAATCGTT
>JAQVWB010000068.1 GCA_028698695.1 Syntrophomonadaceae bacterium
TGAATATACTGTTAACCCCAGCACACAAAACTGCTGTAAAATATAAAATATGGGACTAATGCAATATAGAAGTATTACAGGTTTTTTATTATAAAATTCATGATTTAAGGAAAATATATAATTATATTGCAGGTGGAAAGCATTGTACCCTTTACACACATATCTACTTATGCTATAATATTTAACCAAGCAGAACCGGGCTTGCCAGCAGTCAATTTCCAAGCGTGTTTCTGCGAAATAATTATTAAAATAAAACATACTGGAACGCTGAATCGCAAAAGCGAACGGGAGAACCATTTTTGGGGTGAATCCTGTAATTACAGGTAGGGTTAGTTAACTCTTTCGATCCGAATCCGTCAGCTAATCTCGTAAGCGTTGTTGGGAAAGAGCATCATTATTTAACAAACTGATTAAACGGTTGCAGTAATGCTCTGTAGCCGTTTCTGTTTTATATGGTTATTGACACACTACTATACACATAACCTTATATGATGTAATCTCCGGTTATTGAGAAATAACTGTCTTTCATTTCTTTTCCTAAACAATTTGCTTGTATTACCATACCATAAAGCTGAACTTTGTCCCTTCCCGCTCGCCTTTGCTGTTAAAATCAGGAAAGGTGGTTAATAATGCACAACTATTATCAAGATATACCGCTGTACAAAGACGTTGACCCGGGGGAATGGAATAACTGGCACTGGCAGTTGGCCAATCGCATTACCTGCATTGAGCAGTTGGAACAAGTTGTCAAACTGAGCCCGGCGGAAAGGAAAAATATCAGTCAGGGGTTGCAATCACTGCGCATGGCAATTACCCCTTATTATGCCAGCTTAATGGATCCCGATAATGCCGACTGTCCAGTACGTAAACAGGCAATCCCCAGTATACTGGAAACCCATGTTGATCTGTCGGAGAGCAGTGATCCTCTGCATGAAGAAATGGATTCCCCGGTTCCCGGGTTGACCCATCGCTACCCGGATCGAGTATTGTTGCTGGTTACTGATCAATGTTCCATGTATTGCCGTCATTGTACCCGACGCCGTTTTGCCGGTCAGACTGACCAGGCCCTGTCAATTGAACAGATCAAAAAAGCGCTGCGCTATATCAAACAGCATCATGAAATACGTGACGTGCTGATCTCCGGTGGAGACCCTTTCTGTTTGCCGGATCAGCGCCTGGAGTATATTATCGCCAGTCTAAGGGAAATCGAGCATGTGGAGATAATCCGTATCGGTACCCGTACTCCGGTGGTTATGCCGCAGAGAATCACCGCGGAGTTGTGTACCATGCTGAAGAAATATCAGCCCCTGTGGATCAATGTTCATTTTAATCATCCCCAAGAAATAACGCCGCAAGCCCAGGCAGCCTGTGCTCGGCTGGCCGATGCTGGTATCCCGCTGGGTAACCAGACGGTACTTTTAAAAGATGTCAATGACTGCCCCTATGTGATGAAGAAACTGATGCAACAATTACTGCAAATGCGGGTACGCCCCTATTACCTTTACCAGTGCGATCTGTCGGAAGGCATTGAGCATTTCCGCACCCCGGTGTCGCGCGGCATTGAGATCATTGAAATGCTGCGTGGCCATACCTCCGGTATGGCTGTGCCTGTTTTTGTAGTGGATGCCCCGGGAGGCGGAGGCAAAATCCCGGTTGCCCCTCAGTATATGATCTCAAATTCTTCAGAGAAAACCATCCTGCGCAATTATGAAGGCGTCATCTGTACCTATGCCGAGCCTGAGGATAAAAGCCACAACTGCAAGGGGTGCGGTATTTGTGAGGATTTCCCGGTTTATGAGTACCGAGGTCTGGAACAGCTATACCGCGATGAGAGAACGTCGCTCATACCCCGCAGCAATGTGCGCATGAAAAGGAGAGTTAAAATCAATGAAGCTAAGTAAGTCTAACCGACACAGTGATTATCAGACTGTTGACGAGATCGAACTGTTCTGGGATTGGTCCAATCAGCGTTTAAAAATACTTGATTGTCACGACTTAAACAACATTAACCTGCAGCACGTTATAGAGCTGGCAACGACTGCCGGGATAGGCAAAATTATGGCCTGGGCTCCGATTGCCAAGGGAAACGTACTGCTGGCGCAGGGCTTTGAGCAGGAAGGACTCATTCCAGGTTTTTTTGCTGGTCAGGATGCCGGTTGCTACTCTTATTATGTCAACCCCCGGCGCAGGATATCTGCTCATAAATATGATGGCATATACCTGGCAGAAGACAGCCGCGAAGCAAATCAACCATCCACCAGGCCGGCTATAGCAGCTTTTGATTATCTGGTCAGAGATGCCCGGCCGTCCGATGTCTCCGGTATGACCAAGCTTTTCAGCAATATATTCTCCTCCTACCCCTCGCCGGTTTTTGAGGCTGATTATCTGCTCGCCAATATGCGCTCACAGCAAGTATTATACAAGCTTGCCCTGACCGGCAACAAGGTGATTGGGATCGCCTCAGCCGATATGGATGGCAGCAATCGCAATGCGGAAATGACTGATTGTGCAACCGATCCGCAATACCGCGGGCAAGGCATACTGAGTCGCTTGTTATGTGATTTGGAAGCTGATCTGTACCGGCAAGGTTTTAGCTGTCTGTATACCCTTTGCCGGGCTGTCCAGCCAGCCGTCAACAAAGCTTTTCTGCGGCTGGATTATACCTTCGCCGGACGCCTGATAAATAACTGCAACATCTGCGGAGGCTATGAGGACATGAATCTGCTGGTAAAACACCGAGTCTGAGCCATCCAATTAAAGCTCGGCACCTTCATAAGCAGCCTGTAATATCTCTAGGACATCCTGATAATGAAGGGGTTTAAATGCACCCAGTTCCCTGCTTGATACTGCTTTTTGAGCCATTTCTTCGAGGCGGATGTTTTCCACTCCGATTTCTTTTAAACTAGCGGCTAATCCCAGTGACTTGAAAAACGAAGCAGTTTGTTTAATAGCTAAGCGAGCGGCTGTCATATTATCATTCTCTGATATCCCCCATACCTGACGGGCATATTCGGACAGTCGCACTGCGGTATGTTCATCCAATACGTGGCGCATCCAGTAAGGGGTGAGAATAGCCAATCCCAGACCATGCGTAATATCATAAAGGGCGCTAATCTCATGTTCTATATCGTGGGTTGCCCAATCAGTGCGTTTACCAGCCGATAATAATCCATTCAGTGCCAGACAGCCGGTCCACATCAAATTGGCCCTGGCTTCATAGTTTTGTGGTTCAGCCATAGCTATTGGTGCGTAATGAATACAGGTTTTCAACATAGCTTCTGACATGCGATCCTGAATATAAGTACCCGGTGTAGGGCTGAAATATTGTTCAAATACATGGCTCATGATGTCAACCGTACCTGCAGCTGTCTGTTCGGGCGGAACAGTATAGGTGTATTCGGGGTCCAGTATGGAGAATCGGGGAATCAGATAACTGCTGCCGGTTCCTTTTTTTTCCATGGTAGCTTCATTACTGATTACCGCATTGCCATTCATTTCTGAACCGGTAGCGGCCAGCGTAAGTATTGTTCCCAGCGGCAAGGCCTCATTAATCCTGGCTTTGCGCGTAAAAAAGTCCCAGGCATCCCCTTCATGTTTGGCACCGGCGGCGATTATTTTTGCACAGTCAATACTGCTGCCGCCACCTACCGCTAAGACCAATTGGCTATTTTTATCTTTACAAATAGCAATCCCCTTACGAACACTGCTAATACGTGGATTCGGTTTTACTCCTGCCAGTTCTTCATAATCAATCCCATTATCTTTAAAAACTTGTACTACCTGATCGTAGAGGCCACTTTGTTTAATACTGCCCCCCCCATAGACCAAAAGCACTCTGGTTCCATATTGTAATATTTCTTTGCCCAGTTCACCGATTTTACCTTTCCCGAAATGGATACGGGAAGGTAATTGAAGATCAAAGTTTAACATCTTTACACTTCCTGTCTATAAAATTTGTTAGCTTACCATAACCCTATCCTTATAGTTAATAACTTTTTAGGACATGGTTTTCACTTTTATCTAAATTTTATACTATAATAAGCAGGAAATACCTTTTTATTGTAGAATGATTTTATGGTTTCCCTGTTTTTATTATTTGCAATAATGCTAAACATAATAATATTGGGATTTATGTTTCCTGGTTATATTCAAGTATATTTAATATTTTTGAATGGAATTAGTATTAAGGCACAAATTTAATAATCAAATACATAAGGTTCCGATAAAATAAAGGAGGAGTACGATGTCTTTAAGACAAACACCGTTATATGATATGCATCTTAAATATAACGGCAAAATGATCGATTTTGGCGGATGGGAGCTACCAGTTCAATTTGAAGGAATGGGGATCATCAAAGAGCATAATATGGTGCGCGAAAGTGCAGGTTTGTTTGATGTTTCTCATATGGGCGAAGTTTTTATAACTGGTGAAAAAGCTGAGGATTTTGTGCAAGGTCTGGTTACTAATGATATAAGGGGTATGAAGGACTTTCAAATTCTTTATTCACCTATCTGTTATCCTGACGGTGGTGTAGTAGATGATCTGTTGATTTACAAATATAGTAACCAGAAGTATTTGCTGGTAATAAACGCCGGTAATGCTGATAAAGATTTTTCCTGGATACAGCAAAATTTGATTGATGGCGTAACTGCCGTTAATGTATCTGCCGAATATGCCCAGTTAGCACTACAGGGTCCCCGTGCACAGGAAATATTACAAAAGATCTGTGATGTTGATTTGGACAGTATAAAATTTTTCTGGTTTAACCCTGCCGTTAAAGTTGCGGGTATGGAATGTATTGTTTCCAGAACCGGTTATACCGGGGAGGATGGGTTTGAGGTTTATGTTAAAGCAGATGATGCAGCTTTTCTTTGGGAAGAAATACTGCAAGCAGGTGGAGATTTGGTAAGCCCAATTGGACTGGGTGCCCGGGATACGCTTCGTTTTGAAGCCAAACTCCCCCTGTATGGGCAGGAAATCGACCATGATATTACTCCTCTGGAGGCCGGACTGGGCTTTTTCGTTAAGCTGAATAAGGATGATGATTTTATTGGCAAATCAGCCTTGCTTAAACAAAAAGAGACTGGCCTCAGCAGAAAGCTGGTTGAGTTTGAGATGTTGGATAAAGGTATTCCCCGTTCTCATTATGAAATTCAAAAGGATGGCAAAGTTATTGGACATGTCACTACCGGGATGCATTCCCCTACTTTTAAGAAACCCATTGGACTGGCATTAATCAGTATTGAATATAGCGAACCTGGTACGGAGATAGATATTATTATTCGTGATAAGCCAATTAAGGCTCGGGTTGGAACCGGTTTGTTTTATAAGAAACAAACTAAAGCCAAATAAGTTTTATATTTGCCAGTATTGTTTGGTGGCATAGCAAGACTTGTAATTTGTAACGGTAATCTTATTAAAATATAGCGGAGGGATAAGTAATGAACATACCTGGAAACTTATTGTATACGGACGAGCATGAGTGGATAAGCGTAGACGGCGATACTGGTCGTATTGGTATCACTGATTATGCGCAACACCATCTGGGAGATATCGTATTTGTTGAACTGCCTGAAGTTGGTGATAGTTTCGCTATGCGTGATGCAGTTGGAGTAATCGAATCTGTAAAAGCAGTTGTATCGCTTTATACTCCCGCTTCAGGTACTATTTTGGAAGTTAATGAAGAGTTGGAAGACTCACCTGAATTATTAAACGAAGCGCCTTACGACAGCTGGATTGCGGTTATAGAATTAGGTGATAAAAATGATCTGCAAAAACTAATGACTGCTGAAGCCTATGCGGCCTTTTGCCAGACACTTGAAGATTAAGGAGGATTCATTTAATGAAATACACTCCAAATCCATCATCGGTAGTAGATGAAATGCTTCAAGCCATTGGTTGTTCCGACCTGGATGATTTGTTTGTCGATATCCGGGAAGAATTAAAAATTAAACATCGTCTTAATCTATCCGCCGGTATGGGTGAAATGGAGATTCGCAACCGATTAAAATATCTGGCTGACCGCAACATAAACACTGATGATTATCCCTGTTTTCTGGGTGCTGGTGCTTATGATCATTATATACCGGCAGCATTGGAACAACTTTTACTACGTTCTGAATTTTACACTGCTTATACTCCTTATCAACCGGAAATCAGTCAGGGAATATTACAGTCCATTTTTGAATACCAGACCATGATATGCAAGCTTACCGGATTGGATGTTTCCAATGCTTCAATGTATGATGGCGGAAGTTCTCTGGCTGAAGCCTGTAATGTAGCCTGTACGAATAGCAAAGGTAAGAGTAAAGTAGTTATTTCCGATACGGTACATCCTGAATACCTGGATATTTTAAAGGCCTATGCCCTGTCCGGTCACATGGAAATAGTTGTGGTTCCTGGAGAAGATGGACATGCTGATATTGATGCCATGGTGAAGGCTATTGATAACGAAACTGCCTGTGCTGTAATCCAGCAGCCAAACTTTTACGGAATTTTGGAAGATCCTACCGCACTTGAGAAAGCTATTCACGGGAATAAGGGAATGTTCATAATGTCTGTGGAGCCATTATCACTGGCTTTATTAAAATCTCCGGCAGAATGGGGTGCAGATATTGCCGTTGGTGAAGGTCAATCTTTAGGAATCAGTTTAAGTTTTGGTGGTCCATATCTTGGTTTTATGGCTGCCAGCAAGGCTTTAATACGTAAGATTCCCGGTCGGATAGTCGGACAAACTACTGACCTGGATGGCAAACGAGCCTTTGTATTGACTTTACAGGCACGCGAGCAGCATATCCGTCGTGAAAAAGCGGCTTCCAATATCTGTTCCAACCAGGCTTTATGCGCCCTGGCATCCAGTATGTATTTGTCTTTTGTCGGTGATCAGGGACTTAAAGATATTGCTGCCCGCTGTCATCATCTGGCTTTATATGCCCGCCAGGAATTTGAAAAAGCGGGGATGCAATTAATGTATAAACAGCCTTTCTTTAATGAGTTTGCTCTCAGAATAAATAATCCCGGCAATGCCAATCGAATATTGCTGGAGAATGGTATTATTGGTGGTTATGAATTGGAGGATGCTCTATTACTTGCATTTACTGAAAAAAGAAACCGGGCGGAAATTGATCAACTGGTAGCAGTTTTAGGAGGGATTAATAATGCCTAAACTTATTTTCGAAAAACACGTCACTAATAGTAACCCCTTTAGCCTGCCAGCATGTGATATACCTCTGCCTGAGATTAGCGAGACTATCCCTGCCCATTTTTTACGCAATGAAACGACAGCATTGCCGGAAGTAAGTGAAGTAGAGACAGTAAGACATTTTACTGAGCTTTCCACGCGTGCTTACGGTGTTGACAGCGGTTTTTATCCTCTGGGTTCCTGTACGATGAAGTATAATCCCAAAATTAATGAATGGGCAGCCCGTTTACCGGGATTTGCAGGAATTCATCCATGCCAGTCACAGGATACGGTACAGGGGGCATTGCAGTTATACTATGAAATGCAGGAGATGCTGGCCGAGATTAACGGTATGGACGCCTTTTCACTGCAGCCGGCTGCCGGAGCACATGGTGAAATGACTGGGATAATGATGATTAAGGCTTATCATCAGCACCGCAAGGATTACAAGAGAACTAAAATAATGGTTCCTGATTCTGCCCATGGAACCAATCCGGCTACTGCCAATGTCATCGGTTATGAAATAATTGAAATAAAATCCAATGAGCGTGGCCTCGTTGATCTGGAAGATTTACGTGCTAAAATGAATGACGAAGTAGCCGGTTTGATGCTTACCAATCCTAATACTCTGGGACTTTTTGAAGAAGAAATCCAGGATATTGCCGCCATTGTTCATGATGGTGGAGGGTTACTTTATTACGATGGAGCAAACTTAAATGGTATTCTGGGTGTTGCCCGTCCTGGAGATATGGGCTTTGACGTGGTACACGTCAATCTGCATAAAACTTTCGGTACACCTCATGGCGGAGGCGGACCTGGCTCAGGACCAGTTGGAGTTAAATCGAAGCTCATTGATTTTCTGCCCAAACCGGTAGTGGTTAAAAACGAAGATGTTTACAGTTTTAATAATGACCTGCCTTTATCCATCGGTAAGGTAAAGAATTTTTATGGCAATTTCGGGGTTATAGTTAAAGCTTATACCTATATTAAATCTCTGGGTGCGGAAGGCATAAAAGAGGCCTGCCAGCACGCGGTATTAAATGCCAACTATCTGCGCCATCAACTGCGCGATGATTTCAATATTCCCATTGATAGATTATGTAAACACGAATTTGTTATAAATTCAAAGAAACAATCCGCATATGGCGTTACTACACTGGATATTGCCAAGCGTCTGATCGATTACGGCTATCATCCACCTACAATTTATTTTCCATTAATTATTAGCGAGGCGATGATGATTGAGCCTACCGAAACTGAGAGTAAAGAGCGTCTGCATGAATTTGTAGATGTTATGAAAACTATTGCCAGGGAATCAGCTCAGGAAACTGACAAGCTGCTCAATGCTCCACAAAATGCGGTAATCAAACGGGTTGATGAAGTAACCGCAGCCCGCAAACCAATAGTAAAATGGGAGGCTCCTTAAATAATGAAAGACCTGGTGGTAATTGGTGGAGGCCCGGGCGGCTATGTTGCTGCCATCCGAGCCCGCCAGCTTGGTATGAATGTAACACTGATAGAAAAAGATGCTATGGGCGGTACTTGTCTGAATCGTGGTTGTATTCCAACCAAAGCCTATTATCGTAATGCTCTGGCGATGAGAGATATATTAAATTGTGATGAATTTAATATTCAGGTGGAAAAAGCTGTTTTTAATATGAAAGCCGCCCGACAGCGCAAGGATAGGATCGTTGATAATCTGGTGGCCGGGATCGAAAAGCTCCTGCAAACCAACGGTGTGGAAAAAATAATTGGTGCAGCAACTTTAATTGATAAAAATCATGTACTGGTTAATGGTCAGGAAATTGCGACTCGGAATATTTTACTGGCAACCGGTTCAATTCCTGCTCCCCTGCCGATTGAGGGTATAAACCTGCCCGGTGTAATCAACAGTGACCAGCTGTTGGAATGGGAAGAAGTACCTGCCAAACTGGCTATAATCGGTGGAGGAGTTATTGGGCTGGAGTTCGCCTGTATTTTTAATTCATTAGGTAGTGAAGTAACTGTATTTGAATATACTCCTGATTTATTAAACAGTATGGATAATGAGTTAGGTAAAAGATTAAGGGTTTTTCTTAAGAAACAAGGTATTACTGTACATACTGCGACTACAGTTGAGAAAATAACTTTACGGGAAAATATTTTACTGGTAACTGCTATGGGCAAAAAAGAAGCTGTAACATCAGCTGCAGATGTCATACTGATTGCCAGTGGAAGAAAGCCCTATACAGCAGGACTTAATTTAGACAAAC
>JAQVWB010000069.1 GCA_028698695.1 Syntrophomonadaceae bacterium
GTCAGCCGGCTGGAGGGAAGGAGGCATCTCTGAAAATGAGGTTACATTTTCGGCTGATAAATGGATTGTACCTCCTTCGAGCATGGCCTGGTCTGCATTGGTTATTAAATTGTTAATTACCTGATTAATCTGTCCTTTATCAATTTTTACCGGCCATAGATCCTCAGCTATCTGATGAGTACATGTTACATTTGAGCCTCTTAATACAAAGCAGACTGACTCCTGTAATAATTCCTTGATAGAAGCCGTTTCCTTAACCGGAGCACCACCTTTGGAAAAGGTGAGTAATTGTTGGGTGAGGTCGCTGGCCTGCAATGCAGCGTGCTCGACTTCAGTTAAAATATCGACTATTTCATTATCAGCCTCGATAATCATTTTAGCGAGGGAGATGTTACCGCTGATAACGGTAAGAATATTATTAAAATCGTGGGCAATTCCTCCGGCCAAGATGCCAATTGATTCCAACTTGCTGGTTTGCAGCAGATACTCTTCCAGACGTTTGCGTTCGGTAATATCAAATATTATCCCGACTATGGCAGTACTGCCTTCATATTCAAAAGTATCAGCATATAGATAACCCCATTGTTGTTGACCGGTTTTATTTGTGTAGCTGAATTCATAAGGGGTGATTTTTTCACCTTTCTGACGGGCTGAAGCACTTTTCATAATCAGTTCCTGATAATCAACATCAATCAGTTCAAACGGGTCCATGTTAATCAACTGTTCTCTGGACAGGTTGGTTACTTCTTCGAACTTTGAATTAACATAAAGGAGGTGTCCATCACGGTAAACATAGATTAAAGCGGGTGCAAATTCGGCCATTTTTCTGAAATTATCTTCACTGCGCTGCAAAGCTTCCCGGGCCAGAACTTTTTCATTGATATCCCGGCCCACTGCCTGAACTTCAATAGGCATCTGATCCTTTAAAATGGCCCGGCAATTCCATTCCTGCCAGCAAATTTCACCATCTGCCCGAATAACTCGTAAGGTAACACTATCCTCAAGATAATCCGGACTTAATAAACTTAATTTATCCAATACTTCAGCCTGGTCTTCTTCGTAGACCAGAGCTACCATACTCTGTCCCATAAGTTCATCCGCAGTTTTACTAAAATAATTGCAGTAGGCTTCATTGACAAAAGTTAAGGTTCCATCCGGTAAAGCGCGTAGTATCAATTCAGATTGGTTCTCAATAATAGCGCGGTATCTGGCTTCGCTGAGCATTAGTTGCAGCTCTACTTGCTGGCGTTCCAGGATCTCCTGGCGCAGCCTCTGGTTTGCCGATAATAGTTCTACAGTTCTCTCTCTAACCCGAATTTCCAGTTTATCATGTGCTTTCTGCAGGGCGGTTTCCATTTGTTTGCGCTCGGTAATATCGCAAATTACGCCAATTACAGCCGGCTTGCCATTCCATTCAATGGTACTCAGGGCCATTTCTCCAATGATTTCACTTCCATTTTTGTTTAGAAAGGTAAATTCATAACGGTCCGGTACATTTTCTCCCCGTAAATGGGCCTGACCTTTGGTTTTAAGCATATCTCTATAATCAGCGTGAATAAAATCCCAGTAGTTTTTGCTCAGGGCTTCTTCTCTGCTGTAACCGCTGATAGATGTATAGCCTGAGTTCAGATAGAGCAGAGAATCATCCCGCTCAGGATCGCAGACAAAAATAATCGCCGGAGTAGTTTCCGATAGAGTTCTAAACTGCATTTCACTGGCTTGCAAGGCTTTCTCTATTTTCTTACGCTCCCAGTAAGCTCCCAGCATTTCTGCTACCAGGTTCAGACATCGAATATCTTCAACATGCCATATTCGGCTTTGTTTGGTATCGGCAAAACCGATATAGGCAATTAGTTTATTATCAATACCAGTCACAGGAACCATTAGAACAGCGTATATATCCAGTTCTTTCATCAATTCTTTTTCCGCAATAGCTTCAGGGGGAAGGTTACTTCGGTCTACAAGTATAAAAGATTCTGCCTGCCTGCCTTTATCCAGTCCCCAGGAGAAAACCTCTGTATCTATATTTTGCAAATATTCACTTACTGATGAGGTATTGGCATCACACCACTCGTATGTATAACTTATCCTGCGCAGTTCATCATCGTCAGGCTCAATTATATAAACCCGATTAACAGTCAGGGCTTCACCAATAATTTGCAGTACTTCATGCAGATCAGCCTCTGCTCCTACCAGGAGTTTGGAAGCCCCGGCCATAGCTTGTTCAATTTTCAGCCTTCGCCTGATTTCTTCTTCCGCTGCTTTTTGTTCGGTTATATCACGTGCCACAGCCTGATATTCCATAAGGCTGTTATTTTCGTCAAAAATAGCCCGGACTGTCCAACGACGCCAGGCAGTCCTGCCGTCAGAGTTTGTCCATTTATATTCAGCACTGGCTTCCGGATTATCTATATTTATAATATTGAGAAAATCAATAGCAGGTTTTTTAAACTCTTCAGGAAATGTATCGAATAAAGGTTGACCAATAAAATTATAATTTTCCTGTTTTAAAAAATAAGTATAGGCCTCGTTGACATAATTATATTTAAGTTCAGGTGAAAGGCGTATAAATAGCTCAGATTGAAACTCTTTGAGATTCGATTGGATAATCTCCCCCTGCTTAATATTATCGGTTTCGATAAATTCATTTCCCTGATGATGTTCCAGCGTTGACCTTAATCTCACAATTTCTTGAATCAAGTCTTCTTTGCTCATGCTAAAATAGTCCATTATATTACTCCAACTAATAAAAATTTCATAGGTGTAATAATTTGGCACATAAGACTAGAATCCTTCGGATAAATTGACAACATTTGTCGTATAAAACTAAAAAGTTTACTGAATATTCGATTATTACTGACAAATAAAGAGCAGGCGCGCGGAGTCTCAGCATAATAGATTATTCTACAGAAGGGCGGGTTCAAAGATAGATAATTAGAGAAGTTACTTTGCGCCAACAAAAGATATTGACAAGCTATGCTAATGTTTATATCATAGTAATGTATAAGTTAATATTATCGTGGTGGTATAAGGGGAGTCCTTGGGGAAGCCCTGCAGGAACCAATGTTTTATCGGTTAGATAGAGTATTATCTGCTGTAGAACATTGGCTTTTTTATATGAACTTTTTTTATAGGAGGGAGAGTTTAATGGCATCGTTTGCAGACGGGGATGTTAAAAATAAAAACATCATCCATATTGATAGCCAAAAAAAACTTGATGACAGGCAGCGCAGACAATTGCAACATGAACTGAAAGTATATATGGAACAATATTTTAAAAAGAAACTCGGTAAAGGTGTTGATTATACCAAGGTAGTGGTCTGGGATGACATGATTGTTATACGGGGAGAAAGATTCCTCACCGAACCGGAAATATATATTGTCGAAACTCCCGCCGGGAAAGAAGTGGTACGAGCTGCACGAATGCAGGTTGCCCGTCAGCATTCCATCGATAATGTTCCTTATTTCGAGGAACTCCTGAATGCCAGGGTTATTCATCAAACTTACGACATTGAACCGGAAAAAGACTTCTGGATACATGTTATGGTATTTGATCGGACGCTGACGGAATAGTATATAAAAAATAATTACATACGGTGGATTAAGAAGAAACCTTTGCGGGTGGCTTCAAGAAAGACCAGTATTCTCACATTTAATTGAAGAGTATTGGTCTTTTTTATTTTAAAACCAAAATGAAAGAGGTGAGATGTGAGAGTATTCAGATTAAGAAGTAAAGATTAAATTTGGGGAAAGCAGGAGGTTTTTAAAAATGGCAGATACTATGAAAGCTCTGGTTTATCGTGGACCGGAAAAAATTGGCCTTGAGGACGTAGCCGTACCTAAGATAATTGAAGCCGATGATGCAATTGTCAGAGTAACCACTTCAACTATTTGTGGAACTGACATTCATATTTGGCATGGTGGTATGCCGGAAGTAGAAGTGCCCAGAATCATTGGTCATGAATTTGTTGGTGAAGTAGTTGAAGTTGGCCCGGCAGTCAGAAATGTCAAAGTTGGGGATAAAGTAGCAGTTTCCTGTGTAACACAGTGTGGAGAATGCTTCTACTGTGTTCGGGGTACTTACTCACATTGTACAACCGGCAGCTGGATCTTTGGTTACATGATTGATGGTTGTCAGGCTGAATATGTTCGTGTACCGCATGCTAATCTGGGATGCCATCATATTCCTGATGGTTTGACCGAAGAAGATGTTCTGTTCGTAGGGGACATCCTTTCCACCGGTTATTTTGGTTCTGAACAGGCCAATATTGAACCGGGTGATACCGTAGCAGTTATGGGCTGCGGTCCGGTAGGAATGTGTGCCATGGCAGCGGCCAGGTTATGGGGACCAGCTCGTATTATTGCGGTTGATACCATTGAAGAACGCCTACAGGCAGCTATAAAAAATGGCGTAGCTGATGTAGGACTTAATCCCACCAAGGTAAATGTTCCCGAAGCTATTAGAGAATTGACCGGTGGCCGTGGCGCGGACCGGACTATTGAAGCTGTAGGAGCCAAGCCTACTTATGAATTAGCTCTGGATGCAGTAAGACCCGGCGGAAACGTTTCCATCATTGGTGTTTTTGAGCAACCCCAAACTTTACCCATGAACACATTGTGGATAAAGAACATTAGAATCAGCATGGGGCTGGTAAATGCCAATCGGATTCCGGAGCTGATAAACCTGATTCAGGCTGGAAAGATTGACACCAATTTCTTAATTACCCATCGGGCTCCTTTAAATGACATTCTTAAAGGTTATGATGTTTTTGGTAACAAAAAAGACAACGTTCTCAAGTGGGTGGTTACCCCTTATGTAAAATAAATAATTCAGGTTCTCCATTCCCGTGCATTTGTCACAGGATTCATGTTCAATAAATTTGCATTTGCCGCCGGCTTCCCCATAAGCCAGGCGGTCTTTTTTTGTCGCAGACAAGGGGACGGTTCTTCTGTCTGCGTTACATTTATGCATAGATACTAATGATGCACGATTTTATTGGATTTCAGGGTTTATAGTGCAAAAAAACCATGCAAAATTAATTATCCAACAGATTTTGCGTAAAATTAATTAAGAGTCATCCTTTCCCATTTCATCCTCCTATATCATATGTTTATCCCAGCAGACCGTAAAAAGGTTTGCGCAACGGGAGGAGATAAAGATGAATATAATCGAGACCGGACTGAAGTTTAACGGTTTGCGCCCCCGTACCTCGACCAGTCAAATAATTTTGCATCACTCGGCCAGCCAGGATGTGCCGGCGGTCGTAATTCACAGCTGGCATCTGGCGCGGGGCTGGGCAGGAATCGGCTATCATTTTGTGATCAGAAAAAACGGCAACATTGAACGCGGGAGGCCCCAGGGGAGTATCGGCGCTCATGCCGGTGCAGAGGTAAATGCACGCAGCATCGGCATATGCCTGAGTGGAGATTTTACGCAGGCAGCACCAACTGAACAGCAAATAGCAGCATTATTGGAGCTGATTCGCTGGTTGAATAAATACTATGCCGGTGCCAATAAAGAATTGGAGATAAACATGCACCGTGATGTCACAGCTACCCAATGTCCGGGAAATATGTTTCCAAGTGTTGAGCAAATAAGAAAATGGTTGGCTCAAACTGGAGGAGAAGGCGGTAATGTGGAAGATTGGAAACATAAAATAATGCAGGATGCCGGAGAAGCCGGTCTGATCCATGAGCAGCATCAACCTGATACCCCGGCGCCCAAATGGTTCGTGCTGGCAGTAGCTCTGCGAATTCTGGAAATAATGAACCGGGAATAGTATGATGCTGGAAATAGAGGTTATTAACGAGAATACCCTTGTTTGGCAAAGTTATTTTAAACTGGACAAGGCTATCAGGAAATTTAATTATAAATTATTGGCCTAATTTTAAGAAATACCTTTATAATTAATAGCATATCTATTATTTCACCATTGATAATAATGTTGTTTGAATTAATTGATATAATAAGGTAACTGACAGGAGGCTGCAAATGGCTATAAAGGTATTAAGTGATAGTACGTCGTACATAGACCCTGAAACTCAAAATGAATTGGGAATTGATTTAATTCCGCTTAGTGTCAACTTTCCCGATGAGTCTTTTCCGGAAACAGAAGTAGATTATGATTATTTCTATAATAAGATTGAAAAAACCGGTATCATACCAACTTCGTCCCAACCATCGTTAGGAGAGATCATGGAAAAATTTCGTGAGATAGTAGCCCGTGGTGATGAGGTACTGGCCATTTTTATATCTTCGGCCATGAGCGGAACTTATGCTACAGCTTTACAGGCCAGGGATAAAATATTGCAGGAGTTTCCAAAGGCCAGCATTGAGATTATGGATTCGTATACCAATTGTATGGCGCTGGGTATGCAGGTTATAGTAGCTGCGCGTGAGGTAAAGGCTGGTGCCAATTTAAACAAAGCCTTACAGGCAGCTCAATATGTTCGTGATCGGGTACGATTCTTTTTTGTTCCGGAAACTCTCGAATATCTGAAAAAGGGAGGAAGAATAGGAACCGCATCAGCTTTGTTGGGAACGATATTAAATATACGACCGATTTTAACGGTTGACATGAAAACCGGTATGACCCACTTGCTGGCAAAAACCCGCGGCACAACGGCGGCAATTAACCGTATGCTGGAAATGATGGAAGCAGATCGCAATAAATATGGTTTGAAGGAAATACTGATTCATCATATAAATGCTCCTGAAAAGGCGATGAATTTAAAAAACATGCTGATGGAACGCTATGGTATGCCGGTTGATGTTTGTTCTATCGGACCGGTCATAGGCCTTCATACCGGCCTGGGAACCGTCGGGTTCGTCTATTATACTGAATAAGCTACCCTGATAGTTTAAGAGAAACACCCGTCCAGGGACAGAAGATGTGAACATTTCTTTGGTCCCTGGACTTATTATTCCATATTGTTATACTGTATAAATTGCTGTAAAATCAGATGCAAAGGGATTTAAAAGAAGCGGAGATGAAGTAATGGAAAAGAAAAAATCCGGGCTATTTAAAAAGGTTTCGCTTTACATTCTGATTGTTTTAATTGTTTTGGTGGTTGGGGCAGGTTTTGTATTTCGTACTGAAATCAAGGCAATCAACAGTATTGAAAAAGTAGATGATTACGGATTTTATACCATGGAATATGCAGGTGATTATGGCTTTGACGAATTCCTGGAAGTAGGTGCCAGTAATGATCAGGAGTTGATTGATTTTGTAACCGGAAGGCTATTAAGGGGTATCCCGGTTTCCGTAAGTGCGCCCACATTGAATTGCAGCACTTTTAACGCTGTTACGCCGGACGGAGAATATATTTTTGGAAGAAATTTCGACATGGGTTACTCTCCTGGATTATTGATACATACCAAACCAGTTAACGGATACGAGAGTATATCCATGGTCAATCTGGGATTCGTAGGCTACAGTGAGGGCTATTTGCCGGACAAGGTTTTTGATAAGGTTCTAACTTTGGCTGCACCCTATGTACCGATGGATGGTATTAATGAAAAGGGAATGGCGGTAGGTGTACTGTTGCTGCAGGATACTCCCACCATGCAGGATACAGAAAAAGTAGATATTAACACTTCTACGGCTATCCGCCTGCTATTGGACAAAGCGGCGACTGTGGATGAAGCGGTAGCCTTGCTGCAAAAATATGATATGCGCAGTACTGGAGGTGGCAATTACCACTATCAGATAACCGATGCCCAGGGAAATAGTGTGATTGTCGAATATATCAATAATGAGATGCAGGTTTTGAAACCGGAAACTACTTACCAGGCAAGTACAAACTTCTATTTGACTCCCGGAGAGAAGTACAATTTCGGAGATGGACAGGATCGCTATGAGATTGTCATGAGCGGATTAAAAGAGAAAGATGGCGTTCTGAATGCAGAGGAAGGCATGAATCTGCTGGAAGAGGTCAAATTGGTGGATTATCCGGATGAAAAGACTGGTATCATTTACAGTACCCAGTGGAGTGCCATATATAATAACAACCGGAAAACTGTAGATCTGGCCATTGGACGTAATTATGAAAATATCTACCACTTTTCATTGCAGGAATAAGGTTGCCGAAAGGGGCATTGCCCTGGGATGACCTTCGCATAGATAGTAAAATCAGTATAAAAACAGGGGATGATATGCTTAACCAGACAGGTTGTTATTATCAGCCCCTGTTTTACATTATTTCGTAATCACAGCTTATCTTCGTGAGATAGCTGTCACATTTTTATCACAATTATTGTTTATAATTAATTGAAGACTTCTTTGTATTTCGGTTTATTATCAGGGGAAACCCGGGTGCCCTTGTATCTCCTGAAATACGAATAAACAGGGGTGAGCTTTGTGGGGAATAGCAGAATTCTCATCGTGGATGATGAAGAATTAATTCGCGATTTAATAAAGGAATATATCAGCCTGGAGAACTTTGTCGCTGATGAGGCAGCCGATGGAATTCAGGCATTGCAGTTTTTCAGGCAGTTCGATTATGATTTGATTATTCTGGATGTGATGATGCCGGGTTTGGATGGCTGGGGTGTGTGCCGCGAAATACGCAAGACCTCGCAGGTGCCGGTAATAATGCTGACGGCCCGCGGAGAGGAATACGATAAACTTCTGGGATTTGAGCTGGGAGTGGATGATTATATGGTCAAACCTTTCAGTCCCAGGGAATTATTAGCTCGCATGAAAGCGATAATAAGAAGAAGCGCTGCCAGAGAAGAACCTGATGATTATATCAGCTTTGAAGGCTTGACCATTGTATTTGACTCCCACAATGTTTATGTTGATGATAATCCGGTAAATCTTACCCCTAAAGAGTATGAATTACTGACTTTTTTTGCCCGTAATACCAACCGGGTTTTTTCCCGGGAACAGTTGCTGGATTCAGTATGGGGATATGATTTTATGGGAGATACGAGAACGGTTGATACTCATATCAAGATGCTGCGGGAAAGCCTGGGAGTATATAGAAAATTTATTGTAACCGTATGGGGTACAGGCTATAAGTTTGAAACCGGGGGGCAGAAATGAGAAGCATACATTTTAAACTATGGGCAGGCATGATGACGCTGGTTGTGTTCGTTCTTATATTACTATGGCTGTTTCAAATAGTATTTCTGGAAAATTTCTATACCCGCATGAAAGTAAACGATATTAAAGAAAAAGCTGTGGCTGTTACAAACTTGCTGAATGAAGATAAAGGCCAGGAATTTAGTGACCAAATGGATATTTTGGCTTATGAGAATTCCATGAGTGTTGAGCTGTTGGATATGAATGGCAAAATAATCTACGAGGCTGATTC
>JAQVWB010000070.1 GCA_028698695.1 Syntrophomonadaceae bacterium
AAGAAGATAAATAAGCCCCCAGATCGCAAAGGTAAGTGCTGTAGGCGCAAATAGGTTTGGATAGGAATCGGACACCTGACCAGTATTAACACCATTAATAGGAAGAATGTTTGCCAGAGCATTCACAAAAACCATTGCCAGATAAGTGATAAGAACTGAAATTTTTACAATTGTACTTGTGTTGGATTGTTCCATTTTCATCTCTCCTCACTACTCATAAACTTTAATTTATCCTGTAATTCGTTAGTACTATCTATTTTCCCTTGAGGATGCGAAAAAATACAACCGAGTGGCAGTTAGCCGGTCATAAACCATGAATAAGCATCATAACATCCAAAATTGTTTTGAAAAATTATTAACCTGCAAACGCGAGATATGTTGATTACCAATATGTATCTTTCGAACGGATAAAGCAGAGGAACAGCTCCGTGATATCATTTTTTATATTGCAAATGATTCCGGTAATGTTGATATTGCCCTTGGATACCTTGATAAGATTGAAACAGCAATCAATCTTATCAAGGAGTTTCCGGAGTCAGGAAGTATTCCTAAATATTCGATTTTAAAAAAGCAAGGGTATAGAGTGGTGATTGTTGAAAGGCATCTTGTGTTTTATAAGATAAATGAGGAAGATAAGTTAGTTACTATATATGCCATTGTTGATGGGAGACGAGAATATCGCAATTTAATATAAATCGGGATGGTGGACACGTATGCCTGAATGAGAGCTATACAGACTGGAACAGCCTGACGGCAATCGGAGTCTACGATGATGAGTTGTACATCCTGACCAGATATTATCCAGGAGGCACTTACTATCCAGGAGCAGTAGGGCAGGTAAGTGCAATGAGAGACGGCTACTACAGGCTGGGCACGGATGGGAACATTACTAAAATAAGGAGTTTTGTTTACGGCGATACCTTCCTTACGCCATCAGGAGTACTTTATTGCATACTTGGCTGGAAGCCAGCGGTAATGAATATTGTATCAAGAAAAATCATGGAATAAATCGGAATTCAACGCTGCAAATTATCCGACGCCAGACTTCAGGCCTTCCCGGATGCTTTGGATGGCTTGGATTCAAGGTTTAAAATGAAACAGCAGCCATATGCATTATTGACAGATAGGCATCAGGTAGCATTATTTTTTATAATCAAGGCATGTGGAGACAGTGATGGAGATGTCACAGACAGAAAATAGCGGTTGTTGAAAAGTTCGAGTGAGGTGAGTTATTTTGATTGATATTACTTTATATATTAAAGATATAATTAATCCAACCGAAGATTTTACACGTTTTCTTAACGATTATTTCACAGGAGATCCTATAATAAGAATGAGAGTAGAGGAAGACCATACTGTTTGGAGCAGTTTAAAAGGTAAGGAATTGCAGGTTGCCAAGCAGATGATTCTTGAAAACCTGGGGCATGATACTGCTTATATTCGTGCGATAGGCATTTTTAGAGATAAAACGGGGATACCTCTATTAAAACGCCTTGCAGAAACTTTGGACTATAGATACTGCTATGAGAAATTATTATCGGCAAAGATTTTATATGATTGGATTGGCTATACAGAATACTTTGATTATCTTGAAAGGGTTCTTCCTGAGGGAGGAGAATATACGAAAATAGAATTGAGCTATTGGATACGAGGAATTCCAAAGGAGATTGCCTGCAAATACATATTTATGATGCTGGAAGACTCCGAAAGTTTTGTAAGATGGTTTGCCTACGGTGCTTTAAAGGATTATTTTGGATTAGGAAAGCAAGAATATGAGGAAACCAAGTATTATACTTCTGATGAAGTGTATGCAAATAAAAGACTATTATACAAAAGATTACAACAGCTAAAAGAGAAAATCTCAATGTTATGAACCAACTATGCGTCGGTGATGGGATACAACAATCCTGACCAAAATCATATGTATATTACCCCTGCTTTTTGTGATGCAAATCATATATAATACTAATAATATTTCCTTCCTGTGATAGCAATGGTGCGAATAATTCAAGGTGGTTGTGTAAAATGAAAATACTTGTTTTCGGGCTGGGGGCCCTGGGTACGGTATATTCCTGTTTACTAAAGAATTCAGGACATTATGTAGCTGGCGTTGACCAGCAATCAGTTATTGATGACATAAAAGTGCATGGTGTCAGAGTGACTGGTATTTGGGGAGAGCATGAGGCGCGACTGGACTGGCTGGCAACAAGTGTTGCCGAAATTCCTGACCGTGATTTTGACCTGATTATTTTAAGTGTCAAGGCTTATGAAACTGCGGGGGTAGCCGAAAAACTGCAGAGCTTGATAACTCCTGATACATATTTGATGCTGGCCCAGAATGGTTATGGCAATTTTGAAGCTGCTGCCCGTTATATAAATGCGGGCAATATTATCCTGGGGCGGGTTATATTCGGTTCAGAAACGATAGCCTCAGGTAATTCCAGGGTAACTGTTATCGCTGACGATGTAATCCTGGGTTCCCCATTAAATATTATCAGTTCGGAAGTACTGGAAGAAATGGCCCGCCTTTTCTCAGAGGCTGGGATTCCTACCCGTTATTCCGACGAAATTATGAAATATGTTTGGGGAAAGATTATTTATAATTCAGCACTTAATCCCCTGGGCGCCATCCTGGAAGTAAGTTATGGCAAACTTGCTGAAATACCCGAAACCAGGCAATTGATGGACAGGATTATTGAAGAAATATTTGATGTTCTCTCAGCTCTGGACCAGCCAGCTCTGTGGCCGGATGCCACGGCCTATAAAGAGGCCTTTTACGGGCAGATGATACCTTCCACCCGTGATCATCATGCTTCCATGCTGCAGGACATTCAGCGAGGCAGGCGTACAGAAATTGATGCCCTTAATGGTGCAGTGGTCAGGTTGGGTGAACAGCTTGATATAGATACCCCTGTCAACCGGGTTATCAGTACATTATTGAGAGCCAGGGAATCATGTTCCTGATTGAGAGTTTTGCATAATTATCGTCTTAAGAGTATTGTCATTTATAATGGGGCAGGAGAGTACTTTTACTTCATGTATACATTAAGGTATACATGACAACAGCGGGGAATTATGAAGTATTCTATAAAAAGATGTTAAATCATGAATTACGTCATATATCATATGTATAATATTGGGAATATCGTTTCCGAAATCACCAGTTTACAAATAAATTATTGTTTACAGTAGCTGAATTATTATACAATAATGCAGAATGGGGTGAAAACTATGAAGATAAATATTACTGAAACTGTATTAATAGATGCTAATCAATCTTTGATTGCAACCAGAATGCCTTTCGAAGATTTTGCAGAAGTTCTTGGATTAATTGATGAAGCCGGATATCATTCAGTTGAATGTTGGGGCGGAGCTACCTTTGATTCCTGCCTTAGATATTTGAACGAAGACCCCTGGGAAAGACTTAGAAAAATCAAATCAAAAATAAAGAAGACCAAACTCCAGATGCTTTTAAGAGGCCAGAATCTGTTGGGGTACAAACATTATCCCGATGATGTGGTTAGAAAGTTTGTTGATCATTCTATCAAAAATGGTATAGATATCATAAGAATATTTGATGCTCTTAACGATTTCAGAAATATTGAAGTTGCCATGGACCAGACTTTAAAAAGTGGAGGACACGCACAGGGGGCTATTTGCTTTACCCTGAGTCCCATTCATAATATTGAAAACTATGTGAGTCTGGGAAAGCAACTGGAAGAGATGGGAGCAGACTCTGTTTGTATCAAGGATATGTCCGGAATTATGGGCCCTCAGGAGGCTTATGATTTGATCACTGCTTTGAAACAAACTATTAAATTACCGGTGGTGCTGCATACCCACTCCACTACGGGAATGGGACCGATTACCTATTTTAAGGCTGTTGAAGCGGGCTGTGATGTAATCGATTGTGCTATTTCTGCATTTGCTGGCGGGACCTCCCAGCCTGCCACTGAATCCATGCATTTTGCCTTGAAGCAATCGGGGTATGAAACCGGACTCAAAGAAAACATTCTAAAAGAAATTAATGATTTTTTCAAACCGGTCAAAGAAAAATTTGTTCAAACCGGTGTGCTGGAGCCTTATGTACTTGGTTCAGATACAGATGCGCTGGTTTATCAGGTGCCTGGCGGGATGCTTTCTAATCTTATTGCTCAGTTAAAGCAGCAGAATGCATTGGATAAGTTACCGGAAGTGCTGCAGGAAATTCCGCAAGTCAGAAAAGAACTTGGCTACCCTCCGCTGGTAACCCCTATGAGTCAGATTGTTGGTGTACAGGCTACTACCAATGTATTGTTGGGAGAAAGATACAAGAGCATTTCCAAGGAAGTAAAGTCTTATTTAAAAGGTGAATATGGCAAGTCTCCCGGTGAATTGGATGCAGAGCTGGTAAAAAAGGTTCTGGGAGATGAGCCTCCTATTACGCATAGATTTGCAGACACTTTGGAGCCGGAATTTGAAAAGGCGAAGGAAAAGATAGGCAGTTTAGCCAAAAATGATGAAGATGTGCTGTCTTATATTGCTTTCCCGCAGATTGCTGAAAAATTCTTTATGGATAGAGAAGAAAGTGCGGCTTTAAAAGTATCTTACAGCATTACTAAAATTTAAAGGAGAGCGCTTATGAGTATAGTTGATGCATTGCTGGTATCGCTGCTGGGCCTGGGAGTGGTATTTTTAGTTTTGATATCGCTGAGCATTTTAATAAAGATTCTATCAGTGGTGCTGGGCTATATCGATAATAAATCAGACATATCGGCCGGTCAGATTATATCTCAGAATGGAATACCTGGGGGAACAATTAAAACAGAATCTATTGAGATTGCAGATTCTGGATGGTCTGCCGGCGAATTAAAGCTTATAGGGGTTGATGAAAAAACGGCGGCCATGATAATGGCAATCGTCAGTGATGAGAGCAAAATCCCTCTGTCTGAGCTGCAATTTAAAACTATAAGACTAATTGATTAATAGATTTCAACTCAATGGAGGGGATGAGAATGAAGTATATTGTAACCATTAATGATAAGAGTTATGAAGTGGAAGTGGAAAAAGGGCAGGCAAATATAGTCGGTACTACACAGGTAGCTCCTGTTCCGGTACAGGCAGTTGTAAATACAAACGCAACTGTTGTGGAAACGACAGCACCTGTTGCACCTCCGGCACAGGCAGGGACATCTTCCGGTGAACCTATCAAAGCTCCCATGCCCGGTACCATAATTGCCGTGCAGGTAAATCAGGGAGCTGCAGTAAAAAAAGGCGATGTTTTATTTATTATGGAAGCCATGAAAATGGAAAGTGAGATTACGGCGGCAAAAGATGGCGTAGTTTCTCAGATAATGGTTGGAAAAGGTGCGTCTGTATCAACAGGCGACATCCTGCTTATGCTGCAGTAGTTGGAGGGGAAATAATGTCTATCTCTTTAGCCGAAACATTTTTTAATATATGGAATAGCTCTGGGTTTTCTGCCATGACCTGGCAGCAACTGCTGATGATCTGTGTAGCCTGCATCCTTATATATTTGGCAATTGTGAAGAAGTATGAGCCCTTATTGCTTTTACCCATTGCTTTTGGGGTCCTGCTGGCAAATCTGCCTATGGCCGACCTTATGGCACCGCCGCCTGCTGACCATTCCGGACCGGGGGGACTGCTGTATTATCTTTACCAGGGAGTAAAGCTGGGGATTTATCCTTCCCTGATATTCCTGGGTATTGGCGCCATGACGGATTTTGGACCATTGATTGCCAGGCCTTCCAGCCTGTTTCTGGGAGCGGCAGCCCAGCTGGGTATATACATAGCCTTTATTGTCGCGATTATTCTGGGTTTTGATCCAAAGGAGGCTGCTTCCATAGGGATCATTGGTGGTGCTGACGGCCCCACGGCTATATTTCTGACTAGCAAATTGGCACCGGAACTACTTCCGGCAATAGCGATTGCCGCATATTCATATATGGCATTGATTCCCATGATTCAACCGCCGATTATGAGGCTTCTCACTACTAAAAAGGAAAGAGAAATTGAAATGTTACAGCTTAGAGAAGTCTCCAAGCTGGAACGCATAGTATTTCCTATAGTGGTAACTATTATAGTTTGCTTGCTGCTTCCCTCGGTTGCTCCCCTAATCGGGATGTTAATGCTGGGTAATCTATTCAAGGAATCCGGTGTTGTAGAACGGTTGAATAATACTGCTCAAAACGCATTAATCAATATTGTTACTATCTTTCTCGGGACTACTGTTGGTGCCACGGCAGTTGCATCAACATTTTTAAGGCCGGAAACCCTTAAAATAGTAGCTTTAGGACTGTTGGCATTCATTTTCAGCACTGTAGGCGGATTATTACTGGGTAAACTCATGTGTTTTCTGTCCGGCGGCAAAGTCAACCCGCTTATAGGTTCTGCAGGCGTTTCGGCAGTCCCTATGGCTGCCAGGGTATCCCAGGTGGAAGGTCAAAAAGCCAATCCGGCAAACTTCCTGCTTATGCATGCCATGGGACCCAATGTTGCAGGAGTTATAGGCTCGGCAGTAGCTGCAGGTTTCTTTTTAACCATGTTTGGATAGCATCAGACAAGGGGACAGACCAAGACCACTGAAAAAGTATCATAAATGTCATCCTGAGCAGCTGCAGGCGACGAAGGATCTCTTTTGGAAGTCTGTAATATTGGCCTTGCGCTAACGATATTCCCCCTAAGGGACTACACCCTAACGGGTACTAATGATACACCCTAATCGGGTGTAATTAATGATGCTGATGCTCCCCGGCACTCAGCATCATTATTAACCTAAATCTGAGTGCCGGGTCGCTATTAAGGTTGCTTCGCTATCGCTCAGAAT
Organism: Syntrophomonadaceae bacterium; assembly: GCA_028698695.1. Taxonomy (GTDB): domain Bacteria; phylum Bacillota; class Syntrophomonadia; order Syntrophomonadales; family Syntrophomonadaceae; genus JAAYBS01. The sequence continues at coordinate 6,827 of JAQVWB010000070.1, forward strand.
GACACGCAAAAGAGCACTTTTTTAGCATCCCCCCTTGCATCATTTCTTCCCACATAAAGGACAATCTTTTCTTCTTTTCCAACTGATATCTCTAAAACTACTGGAAATTGCATCAAAGGTAATTATTCTTCCGGAGACAGTTTGTCCAATGCCAATTATTAATTTAACTGCCTCCAATGCTTGCATTGTGCCGATAATGCCTGGCAGCATTCCCAATACTCCCGTTTCTTCAGTGCTATTCAGTGCAATATCTTCAGGGGGGGTTGGGTAGAGACATCGGTAACAAGGGGTTTTATCAGGTATGATAGTCATAAGTATTCCGTCATATCCGGCAACTGCTCCCTCTATGACCGGTTTTTTAAGAAAATAAGCCGTATCGCTTACCAGGTACCGGGTAGGGAAATTATCCGTTGCATCAATTATTACATCATAAGCTACCAGTATTTCCCTGACATTATCAGCACTTAGTTTTAAAGAATGTTTAATAATTTCAATATCCGGATTTAGCCGGGTAAGCTGTTTTTCTGAACAATCAGTTTTGTATCTGCCGATGTCTTCTGTAGAATAGGCTATCTGACGATTAAGGTTGGAATAAGAAACCGTATCATAATCGACTATACCTATGGTGCCAACTCCGGCGGCAGCCAGATAAATCGATGCCGGTGAACCTAATCCACCGGCTCCGACTATCAGCACTTTAGCCATTTTCAGTTTGTTTTGTCCTTCCGGACCAAAACCGTCCAGTACCAGTTGCCTTGTGTATCTTAGCATATTGTTATCTGTTAACTCTTGGGAATACATATCTTAACCGCCTCCGATGAATTTGACTATTTCCAAATGGTCTTCATTTACCAACTTGATGTCAGCCCATGATTGGCGTTCCGGTATTTCATAATTAAGCTCAACAACTACCGTTTCAGGCTTTACTCCATACTTTATCAGTAAGTCCGTTATTGATGTTGATTCAGGCAATTCTTCTTGCTTGCCGTTAACAGTTATAACTATCATCAATATTCACTCCGTATTATTTAAAACTTACACTTTCGCCGCAAAGAGTCTTATTCATGGTTCTGATTGCACACAGTTTTCCGCACATAGTACAAGAATCTTCAAATTCCGGATTGGATGCCGTACGGTATTTCCGGGGTTTTTCAGAATCAATTGCCAGAGCAAACATCTGCTCCCAGTCAAGGTTCTTTCGGGCCAGACTCATCTGGTAATCCTGCTCTCTGGCTCCATAAACACCTTTGGCAATGTCGGCAGCGTGGGCGGCTATTCTGGCTGCAATGATTCCTTCTTTCATATCATCCAGGTCAGGAAGTCTTAAATGTTCAGCAGGAGTAACGTAACACAGGAAGTCAGCTCCACTGGCGGCAGCAATTGCTCCGCCGATGGCACTGGTTATATGGTCATAACCAGGAGCAATATCAGTAACAATAGGTCCTAACACATAAAAAGGAGCATGATGACATAGGCTTTTTTGCAAGACCATATTGGCAGCAATTTCATTAATAGGCATATGCCCTGGACCTTCCACCATTACTTGAACATTTCTGCTCCAGGCTTTTTTCGTCAATTCTCCCAAAGTTATTAATTCTTCAATTTGGCAGGCATCGGTAGAATCATTTATACTGCCTGGTCGGCAGGCATCACCTAAACTGATGGTTACGTCATACTCATTACAAATATCCAGTATCCTATCGTAGTATTCATAAAACGGATTTTCATTGCCGGTAAGCTCCATCCAGGCATAAAGCAAAGAACCGCCTCTGGAAACGATATTAGTTAATCGACCGCTATTTTTTAATCGTTCAGCCGTTTTTCTATTAATGCCAGCATGGACAGCCATAAAATCTACGCCATCCCCGGCATGTACCCTGACTATATCAATTAATTCTTCAGCCGTGATCTCCGCCAAATCTTTACCCGGCAATCCGATGGCATCATAAACAGGTACCGTACCTATCATGGCAGAGGAAGCAGTGATCAGCCGGCGCCTGAATTCACGGGTATTGCCGAATGAACTTAAATCCATTATTGCTTCAGCGCCCATCTTCATAGCTTGTGCGGCCTTGTCCAGCTCCATATCAAAATCTCTGGAGTCCCTGGAAATACCCAGATTAACATTAATTTTGGTTCTAAGACCTTCGCCAATTCCGTTGGGATTGAGCCGGACATGAATCTTATTTGCAGGTATGGCAACTCTGCCTTGCGCTACCAGAAGCATTAATTTATCTAATTCCATGTTTTCTTTGGCGGCAACAATTTTCATTTGATCAGTAACAATATTCTGTCTGGCGGCTTCCATTTGTGTCATGTATTTCATTGTGGTTTCTCTCCCTTCATTATCCCCATGATTTCGGCGACTTTGGCTTCTATATCAACAGCTCCTGCCAGCTCAGTTACAAGGGCAAC
>JAQVWB010000071.1 GCA_028698695.1 Syntrophomonadaceae bacterium
CATCATCCATGCGTGAACCAGTCTCAATCAGAGCCGTAGCAATAATAGTCAGGCTGCCGCCTTCTTCGATATTACGGGCTGCACCAAAAAACCGCTTGGGTTTATCCAGAGAAGCCGGATCAATACCACCGGAAAGGGTTCTTCCGCTGGGAGGGACCACCAGATTATGCGCGCGGGCCAAACGCGTAACACTGTCCATCAGAATAACTACATCTTTTTTATGTTCTACCAGACGCTTGGCTCTCTCCAGGACCATGTCAGTTACCTTGACATGATTCTCCGGAGGTTCGTCAAAGGTTGAAGAAACTACCTCTGCTTTGGTTGAACGCTGCATATCAGTAACTTCTTCCGGACGTTCATCAACCAATAGAATAAACAATTCTATATCCGGATGATTAGTGGTTATCCCCTGAGCAATTTTCTGCAGTAAAATAGTCTTGCCGGCTTTGGGTGGTGAAACAATTAATCCACGTTGTCCTTTGCCTATGGGAGATACCAGATCAATTATACGCGTGGAAAACTCTTTCGGTTCAGTTTCAAGAGTAATTCTTTCGGTAGGATAAAGTGGGGTAAGGGCATCAAAATGAATCCTTTTTACCGAATCATCCGGGGGAAACCCGTTAACGTCCTCCACTTTCAACAAAGCAAAAAATCTTTCACTGTCTTTCGGCGATCTGACCTGCCCACCAACCCGGTCACCGGTACGTAATTCAAACTTACGAATCTGTGAAGGGGAAACATAGATATCATCCTGACTGGGCAAATAGGTAAAAGGTCGCAAAAAGCCATATCCATCCGGCATAATTTCCAATACCCCTGAAGCCTGCAATAACTCATCTGCCTTAGTCACTGCCTTGGTAATTTCGAAAATCAGTTCCTTTTTCCGTAGTTTGGAATAACCGGTTAGATTAACATCGCGGGCAATTTGATACAACTCCTGAATAGTCTTGTTTTCCAGTTCCGAGATATTAAGGTTAGCCAAAATTTTCCTCCTTTCAATATATCCATCTAAATTAAAAAACCTTTTTAAAAGAATCCACAGCCCACTGAATAATTGGATAAAATCACGATTATGTAGTAAATTTATGGTGTTTTCAAAGGAATACTAAGCCATAATTAAAGACCTGACCCACATTATTCAGCAGGAAAATGATTGTCTTGAGCCAGAAGGGCCTTTATCCGTTGGTCTTTAAAAAGGGGTTTCCTGTCCAGATTATGATTGGCTTCTATATGACGAATGGTGCCTGAAGTGCTCCGCATAACGAGTGTTTGCGTAATAGCCCGGCGTTTATAATAGCGTACCCCTTTAAGCAGAAAAGAGTCAGTAATACCTGTTGCTACAAATATGACATCATCAGACTTGGCCAATTCATCCAGGGAGAAAACCTGATCAACCCGAGTTATTCCCATCTTGTGACAACGATCTATTTCACTCTGCCCCTCCGGACATAACCGCGCCTGAAAATCTCCTCCCAGGCATTTCAGGGCAGCAGCCGTAATAACCCCCTCCGGTGCTCCGCCGATTCCCATCAGCATATCTACTCCGGAGTTATCATAACCGGCTGCAACACCGGGAGAGACATCCCCGTCCGTAATCAGTTTAATCCTGGCCCCCACGCGCCTGATATCTTCGATTATCTGTTCATGGCGAGGTCTGTCCAATACTACTACGGTTACTTCACTAACCAATTTACCCAATGCACGGGCAACCTGACGCACATTTTCCCTCACCGGCGCCTCCAGGTGAACTCGTCCCTTACATTCTGCCCCTACAGCAATTTTTTCCATATACATATCAGGTGCATGCAGTAATGATCCGCGGGGAGCGGCTGCCAGTACGGCTATGGCTCCGGTTAAGCCCCGGGCAACAATGTTGGTTCCTTCCACCGGATCAACGGCAATATCTACTGCCGGTGGCACACCTATTCCTACTCTTTCACCAATATAGAGCATTGGGGCTTCATCCATTTCTCCTTCACCAATAACCACCAATCCATCTACTGAAACCGTATCAAACATAGCCCTCATGGCAGTTACTGCTGCATCATCGGCTGCTTCTTTATTACCCTTGCCTACCCAGCAAGCTGATGCCAGAGCAGCAGCTTCTGTTACGCGGGCAAACTCAAGGGCTAATTCCCTTTCCAATTAAAAACCCTCCCGTCGTTTCTAAAAGGCCTGTTTCCAATCATTCATAAATTTTTCTATTCCCGCATCAGTCATAGGATGCAAGATCATTTGCCTGATAATTTTATAAGGTATGGTGGCAATATGAGAACCCATTCTGGCTGCCTGGACAGCATGCATAGGATGCCTGATACTGGCAGCAATTACTTCGGTAGTAATTTGATATTGTTCAAAAATAGTAATGATATCATCCAACAGGGCCATGCCATCATTACCATTATCATCAACCCTGCCCAGAAAAGGACTGACATATGAAGCGCCCGACCGGGCTGCCAGCAGAGCCTGATTCGCCGAAAATATCAAAGTGGCGTTGGTGGGAATGTCCATTTGCTTAAAGGTGTGAATAGCCTTCAATCCCATTTCAGTAAGGGGGACCTTAATGACTACATTGGGATCAATTTTAGCGAGGTCTTCACCCTCTTTAATGATACTATCATAGTCCAGTGACAAGACTTCCGCACTAATCGGACCATCAACAATCGCACAAATCTCACGAACCACCTGACGGTAGTCCCTTTTTTCTTTGGCTACCAAAGACGGATTGGTCGTAACTCCGGCCAGGAAACCCATATCATTGATTTCCCTGATTTCTTCTATATTAGCAGAATCAATAAAAATACGCAAAACCAAACCTCCCTCATGAATTATACTATTTAAACTGAAGGGTCTGCCAAACTATATTCATCCTATCGGGGAAACAAACCAGCCAGTTAAGCTTTATTACTGCTGCCAAAAACTCTGATTTTTTCCCTGATAATTGCTACGGTTGCTTCACGGGCAGGGCCTAATATTTTTCGAGGATCAATCTCGGTTGGATTAAGGTCGAGTACGCGACGCATTTCACCCACAAATGCTTCCCGTATATTAGTATCTATATTGACCTTGCAGATACCCAAGGAAATAGCTTCTTTTACTGATTCATCCGGTACTCCTGATGAACCATGTAAAACCAGCGGGATTTGCACTGCTTTTTTAATGGCTGTCAGACGATCAAAGTCCAGCTTTGGTTCCCCTTGGTATTGACCATGAGCGGTACCGATAGCAATAGCCAAACTCTCAATACCGGTTTGCTGCACAAAAGTTATTGCTTCATCAGGATCAGTAAACATCGCTTCCCGCTCACTGACATGAATATCATCCTCGGTCCCACCTATTTTCCCCAATTCAGCCTCTACTGAAACTCCCAGCGGACGGGCAACTTCCAAAACCTTTTTGGTTATAGCAATATTCTCCTGCAGGGGAAGCTTGGAACCATCAAACATAACCGAAGAAAATCCACTGTATATACAGCGAATTACCTGCCCAAAATCAGTTCCATGATCCAGATGCAGAGCCACCGGTACATGAGTATTATTGGCTGCGGTCTTAACCATCCGGGAAATAAAATCCAGACCGGCATAATTGATTGCTCCCTGACTGGCCTGCATGATTACCGGCGAATTTTCAAGTTCAGCAGCCTGCACAATCGCCTGAATAATCTCCATATTATTGGCATTAAAGGCCCCTACTGCATATTTTTCACGATCCGCTTTTCTTAATAAATCGTCTACTGAAACCAGCGCCATTAAAAACCACCTCTTTAATTATTGTACCCGTTCCATCCTTAATTCATTAACCAAATCTCTTAATACCATTATATCAAATGGTTTGGTAACACATCTTTTTACTCCGGTTTCCAGGGCAAGTTTAACCACATCCATCTCTCCGTAAGCAGTCATCATTACAATATAGGTATCCGGAAAACGGGATAAAATTTGTTCTGAGGCCTCCAGACCATTCATATTAGGCATTTTCATATCCATTAAAACGATATCCGGATTAATCCGTTCAACTTCTGTAACGGCTTCCAATCCATCACCAGCTATAAAAACTTCCCACGACTCTCGCTTGAATAACTCTTCCAACAGACGCCTGACCCCTTTTTGGTCGTCCACAATTAAAATGCGATTGCCCATAGGCTCCTCCTCATGCCGTTAAAAAAATTTTTATTGGAATCCATGTTCGTCACTCATAAAGGAAAATCCTGCCTCACTAAAAATTATTTCTATATTTTTCCAAATTAAAGGCCGTTATAGGTTGCAGCAAATAACACTACCATGCATATCAAGATGAACACCAGTATAATCAGCGGCATAAAAATTAATAAAACTGCCTGCCCGGTACTTATTTCCAAAGCTTCCCGAATTCCTAGCAACTGCAGTATAAATACCCATCCGGCTATAAGCAGGCTGAGTATTATACCTATCCACTCAAGCCCGGTTATGGTAGCTGCATAAGCCAGCGGCGGAGCTAATACTGCCGGTATGGAAGCGAAACAGGTAGCGGTTAATACGCCTCCCGCATTAGCCTTTTCCCAGAATATTTCACTTAACAAGGATACAAAACCGCTTAAAAAGAATATACTCAGCAAGGACATTACCGCGCTCATTATAGTAAACACTATTATTCCCTCGCCAAATTTTTCAGGCATGATGGCAGCATTATTTTTTAATTGTGCAGTTTGAAAAACAGTAGTTACCATTAAAACAAGTACCAGAAGTAATATTGCCTGCCCATATGGTTTATTGTCTTTTAAATAACGAAAAGTATTAACCGGTTCAAATAACACCCCATAAACATTATCGATTGCTGACAATATCTCTCCCCCTTAAAACTTACTCCCTAATACTTTAACTGTACTGATGAAGATGACCCCTTAAGAATATTGCTTGAAACCCCCATAAACAAGCTGTCCCAGAAAGAAGTGCCGCTTAGGACCTCCACTTTGTAATTTTCTCCCAGACCACCCTTTTCAGCCGCGATATCCAGAGCATCATAATAATTGCCCAAACTATCTACCAGTCCCAGTTCCAGGGCCTGCCTGCCGGAAATAATCCTGCCATCAGCTATTTTTAATAATTTATCCCGACTTATTTTCCCCTCCCGACCTTTCAAAACCTGTTCTATAAACTGGTCATAGGAATCGCCTACAATATCCTGCAACAACTTTCTTTCTTCAGCAGTAAGCTCTCTGGTCGGAGAACCTATATCTTTCAGGGATCCGCTTTTTATTACCTCTTCGCTGATACCAATTTTTTTGTATAATCCTTCCAGATTGGTAAACTGCATAATAACGCCGATACTGCCCGTCAAAGTTCCCTCATTGGCAACAATATAATCACTGCTGCAGGCAATCCAGTAACCGCCTGAAGCGCAAACATCCCCCATGGAAGCAATCACCGTTTTGCCATTTTCTCTTAATTTATCAAGTTCTATAGCTATCTCCTGGGAAGCTACCGAAGTTCCCCCCGGACTGTCTATACGCACTACAACTACTTTAATATCATCGCGTTTGCCTACCTGTTGAATAATATTCATTATACGCATTGAATTAGCACCCGTTGCTCCCATCCATGAATCTGCATTGCCTCCGGAAATTGAACCATTAATCTCAATTACTCCTACCGCCCCGCCAGCAGCAATTCCCCCTGATCCAGCCGGATTACCAACTGATTTGATGGCCAAAATCGTCATCACCAGTAAAAATAATAAAAACAAACTCACTACCAATTTTTTCCTCATTACTGTTCCTCCCCTGCTAAATAGCTGGTACGATAAATGTCTCCCTGTTTACCTGCCCGGCCACTTTTTATATATAGTCTGACCGTGCTGTCTGCCACTAAAGTTTTGCGGATGGGCAGTTCAACCTCATCTCCAATACTTATCTCCACATCCCTGGGTATTTCAATTAAAGCCATTTGCATAAATACCTTGCCCCGAATTGGATAACGCTTACCTTTTATTTGGGCTGTCAATTGGAAGCGCCTGATATTCAGATAAGCCAGCAGTATTTTTGCCATTCTCTTAAATAAATCCATCCAACCAGTGGAAGGATTAGCTACCTCCAGTGCCAATCCGTCATGATAGCCCACTGGGATTACGGCTACCTGAGCATCGCGCGGCAATCGCCAGGTACGGCTATAACCCAGGTAATCCCCGGCTTTATGATCTTTTATGGCTATTACATGCGTTTTGAATGTATAAGGGTCAATTAGTGGGAGTGGATTTTTAATGTCTGCTACCGGATGTTGACCGGAGAGCAGGGTCCCAATTCGAACTGCGTTCAGATGCATATCAGGATATTTAAGAAATACTGCACTGTTGGCAACATGTTTAACTGGAATATTATAGCCTGCATCTTCTAATGTTTGCACAACTCTTTGAAATCTATTAAATTGTTTTCTGGTATAACGGGAATTCGTCGCTCCTCCTTCCGCCATATGAGTATATATACCTTCAATATATATGTTGGAATAGCAGCTTAATTTCTGGCATATTTCGGCAGCTCCCTCAGCATTTAATCCAAATCGGCCCAAACCGGTTTCAATTTTAAGATGAACTGTAACCGGCTGGCTTATTCCACCGGCAAACTCCTCTAACAGCTCTGCATCGTAAAGGGAAGTAATCGTAAAAGTGATATGGTTTTCAATTGCTTCTTTTATCTGATAATAATCAATCAGGGGTGAGAACAAAAGAATGCTGGCCCGAATACCTCCATTACGTAATTGCATGGCTTCAGACAAATAACTCACCGCAAAAAAATCTACTCCATTTTGATAAAGAATTCGGGCAACTTCTGCGGCACCGTGGCTATAAGCCTGAGCCTTTAAGACTGCAATCAGACGAACCTCTTCCGGTACCTGTGACTGCACCTGCAGCAGGTTATATTTTATGGCATCAGTATCAATTTCTACCCATTTGTCATAGTACACAATAACTTACCACCTTTTAACGGCGTCGGGCTTTCAGGTAGATGGGCAGGACATGATTAAACATCCAATAGAAAACTGGTGAATACACCTGATCCCATTCCCCGATAAACTCTGTAAATTCTCCGCCAAAACCCTTTTTAAAACGGTATAAACCATAAAGAGGATTATCCTCATTTAAGTCACCTGATACCCCCCGAAAATCGTAAAGAGTACATCCCTGCTCCCTGGCCCAGCGGATCATCTCCCACTGGATTAAATAATTGGGCATAAGGTTACGTTGCCGATTACTGGACGCCCCATACAGATACCAGGCTTTTTCACCTGATATCATAGCCAGAGTGGCTGCAATAACTTCCCCTTCGTACTCAGCCAAAAAGATTTTTGCAAAACCGGACTCCACCATATAGTCCCATATCCATTCAAAATACTCATAACCACGAATCAAAAAATTATCTCTTTGAGCAGTTTCCTGTAATATTTCATAAAATAAGGCCAGATCAGCCTTATCATTCCCGGGTCTGATTACTACCCCTTTACGACTGGCCAGACGAATATTATAGCGCCATTTGCTATGCATATTATCCAGCAGGGTCTTTTCATCCGGCGACAAGTCCAAACGAAATACAAACCGGGGTTGAACTCCATCAAAATCGAGACCGGTATCATTTTTTCCCCAACCGTTTTTATGCAGTACTTTCGGCAACTGTTCATCATCAGTGGGCACATCCGGATCAATTTTTAAAAATATAGCTCCATTTTCACGGGCAACTTTCCTGGCGCCTTCAAAAAGTACCGCGCAAAGCTCTTCATTATCAGTATCCACCACCGGTCCCCGCGGTGAATAAAAAATACACTTATTTAAACCGGGCAGCGGTATATTACGTTTCAAAATTAACAGTGAAGCCTCAATGGTACCATCCTGCTCAACAATTAAAGGCAACGATTCCCAGCCCATACCTTTTTTAACCTGACCCCATTCCCACAACTGCAGAAAATGTCCCCGGGGATGAGTGGCTACAAAATTATTAAATATATCTTTTTCATTTTTATCGATTACTCTGGTAGTATACATAAATCTCTCCTTAAAATTTTTACTGTTTGTATGACTAATATTATTAACCATTTCCTCTCTTACTAATTCTGCGTTTAAAGTCCGATGCCTGCTATTCATGTATAAATTAGGCAAACAACCTCATCTTTATATTACCGTAAATGTTTCGACAGATTTAATATTAAAATCACATAGTTTAGAAGGAATATGCGATTCTTGTCCGAATATTCAAATATATGTGATTATTATAAACAGTATCTCCAGTAGAATACTGTACTGGCAGGATGACTAAAAAGAGGGGGGTTATACTAGTGTCTAGTTATATGGAGGAATATCGTCGGAAACTAATTACCGCAGAAGAAGCTGCCCGATTAGTTAAATCAAATGATCTTATTGATTATGGAATGTTTGCCACTAAACCTATTGATTTTGATGCAGCTCTGGGCAAAAGAGCCGGAGACGGACTGCAAAATGTCAATATTCGAGGTACGGGAACCGTTTTACCGATACCTGAAGTAATTAAAGGTGATCCTGAACAAAAAACCTTCCAGTATTTTTCCTGGTATTACACTGCCCTGGACCGGAAGGCGTGCGATCTGGGTCTGGTTGCCCACAATCCCTTTAACTATCATGAAGCTACTACATTGGCTTACAATCCGGATTTCAAACATCTATGGCCGGATGTTTGGGTTTCCCAGGCAACTCCGATGGACAAACACGGCTGTTTTAATTTTGGATTAGGCAATTCCCATAATCGCGGACTGGCATTAGCCAGCAAGATTGCCATCGTAGAAATAAATGAAAATATGCCTTATTGTCCGGGTGGCAACGATGAGTATATTCATATCAGTGAAATTGATTATATAATCGAAGGCTCCAACCAGCCTGTCTTTTCTACGCCGCCATCTCCGGATCCCAGTGATGAAGAACGCAAAATTGCCGAGTTGATAGTGGCAGAAGTTGTTGATGGGGCCATGCTGCAACTGGGCATTGGAGCCATGCCCAATCTTATCGGAAATATGCTGGCTGCCTCTGATGTTAAGAATTTAGGTATTCAAAGCGAAATGTTCTGCGATGCATTTGTAAAAATGTATGAATCCGGTATTATAACCAATGCGAAAAAAGCTTACGACATAAACAAAAGTACCTATTCCTTCTGTCTGGGTACGCAGGACACTTATGATTTCCTGGATGGGAATCCCCGTTGCGCCTCCT
>JAQVWB010000072.1 GCA_028698695.1 Syntrophomonadaceae bacterium
TGGTCTGGCCTGACCCTGTTGTGGTCTGGCCTGACCCTGCTGTGGTCTGGCCTGACCCTGTTGTGGTCTGGCCTGACCCTGTTGTGGTCTGGCCTGACCCTGTTGTGGTCTGGCCTGACCCTGTTGCGGTCTGTCCTGACCCTGTTGCGGCCTGGGTTGACCCTGCTGCGGTCTGGCCTGACCCTGTTGCGGCCTGGCCTGACCCTGCTGCGGTCTGGGTTGACCCTGCTGCGGTCTGGGTTGACCTTGCTGCGGCCTGGCCTGACCCTGTTGCGGTCTGGCCTGACCCTGTTGTGCTTGATCCTTATTCAGGGGTTTATCCTGTTGAGTTCCAGGCTGAACTTTCTGTGCCTGACGGGCAGCATCATCAGCTTCAGCCGAACTTTTTTTAACCGGTTTTTCCGATTGTCTTTCCTGCGAAATTGGCTTTCCGGTTTTTTGTTCAGTTGTCCTGGTTGATGGTTTCTGGGCGAAATGTTCAGGAGTTTTTTGTTCCCTGACAACTGATGTGCTGGTTTGATTGGGTGTGGATTTAGCCTTGGCATCCGTCTTTTGGACCGTTGCTTTAGCAGTCTCAGGTTTCTTTTGACTTTTATCCTGAGTTTCTTTGCCAACAGATAATTGTTTCTTTACCCAGGTAACTTGATTATCCTCAATGGTACTCATATGATTTTTAATATCTAAACCCAAACCTTGAAGAATCTCCACTAATCCTTTACTGGGTATATTAAGTTCCTTTGCTAATTCATGGACTCTTATTTTGGCCATTGAACCACCCCCGTGCTTTCTATTCTTATTCCGACCGATTCTGACTGGTTTAAAATTGCTCCGGCAAAGCCTTTGTCATTTATGGTAACTGCAACCCGATAAGCCTTACCTACTGCTGTTCCAAGCTCAAATTTATCCCCCACTGTTATGCATGGAATCCCAAGCTTTTCACAATTTGATTGCAAAGACTCTTTGGTAGCAGATGATATATCGTTACTCATTATTAATAAACAGGCCCTTTTGCGGACAATACTATTTTTAGCCGCTACTGCTCCGGCAGAAACTTTACCTGCTTTTTGTGCCATTCCTATCATAGCAAAAATTTTTTTCAAATAGTATCTCTCTCCTATCTATGAAACCAGTTCGGATATTTTCTGTTTGATGACCGCTAATACTTCCGGAGCTATTTCATGCTCCAAAGCTTTTTGCAGACGTTTACCCCGGGTGGCCTCAGCCAGGCATTCAGTGCTGGGACAAATATAGGCACCCCGACCTGCTTTTTTACCGGTAAGGTCCATTTCAATCTCACCGTCCGGGGTTCTTACAATTCTAATCAGCTCTTTTTTATTTTTCATTTCGCGACATCCCACACACATACGCTGGGGTATCTTCCTGGGTTTAACCATCTATTTCCTCCTCGGATTCATAATTGTCATCAATAACCTGGCTTTCACTCTTGATGTCAACTTTCCAACCAGTCAGTTTGGCTGCCAGACGTGCATTCTGGCCTTCTTTACCTATTGCCAGTGATAGTTGATAATCAGGTACTACTACCCGGGCTACTCTTTCCTCTTCAAATATATCTACATATATAACCTTTGAGGGGCTCAAGGAATTAGCAATATATTTATCCGGTTCCTGATCATATTTAATAATATCAATTTTTTCGCCACCCAGCTCGGTTACTATGTTTTGGACTCTCAAGCCGCGCGGTCCCACACATGCCCCTACCGGATCAATTTTTTCATCCTGTGAATATACCGAGATTTTAGACCTGGCTCCAGCTTCCCTGGCTATTGATTTGATTTCTACCATGCCATCATATATTTCCGGTACTTCTAATTCAAATAATCTTTTTATAAATAATGGATGTGATCTGGAAACAAATATATTGGGACCTTTTGAGGTATTTTTTACTTCATAGATATAGGCTTTAATTCGTTGACCAACTGTATATTTTTCAGTATTCATCTGATCAGCCGGCAGCATTATGGCTTCTATTCGCCCCAGGCTCACAAATATGGTTTTATTTTCGATTCTCTGGATGGTTCCGGTAATTATCTCACCTTCCCGTTCCAAAAACTCCTCGTATATTAAACTTCGTTCTGCTTCTCTAAGCTTTTGAATTACAACCTGTTTGGCTGTTTGGGCAGCAATGCGGCCAAATTCTGCCGGAGTAGCTTCTACATATACCATATCCCCTAATTTTGAGTCAGGATATAGCTCTATTGATTCCTGCAGGGATATTTCCATTCTGGAGTCCTCTACCTCCTGTGTTATCTGCTTTTGTGAAAACACCCTTACTTCTCCGGTAACATCGTTAAACTCCACCATGGCATTTTGCCCTACCCCAAAGTTCTTCTTGTAAGCGGTATTAAGAGCTGATTTAATTGCTTCTATTAATGCTTCTTTAGGGATTCCCCGTTCTTTTTCAATATCTATCAATGCCTGCATTAAATCATTAGACACTGTTCTTCCTCCTTTTATTGTTCCGGATCCAGTCTCACTACTGTAATTACTGATCGGGGCACCTGCACTGGTCCGTCTTTGGTTTCAATAATAATATTTTCTGCATCAGCAACACTCAATTTTCCTTCAAGTTTTCTGGGTCCTTCAAAACTTTTGAGTGTTTTGAGCTTTACATTATAACCACGAAATCTTTCAAAATCTTTGTCAGTCTTGATAATGCGATCCAGTCCTGGAGATGACACTTCCAAATGATCATAAAATATATCGGCATCATCTATTTTCCCCTTGATTGCCCGGCTTACCCGTGAACAAATATCCATGTCAATTCCTGATTCTTTATCAATGAGCAATCTCAGCATCTGTTCACCGTTTTCTTTACGGTATTCAACATCTACTAATTCAACTTCCAGACTGTTTATAGGGTCTTCTATGAGAGTAATAATTTTTTCTATTATGGATTCTGTCAACAGGTCACCCCCACAATTCAATCAAGAATTCAACTGATATATTCAAATTACAATAGAAAAAGTGGGCGAGCACCCACTTGTTTCTCAAATATTAGTAAGCTTACGGTAAAGTATAACACACGGTTACAAGTTTATTCAAGTCTACGAATATTTAAGGATCGCGTCAAGATTCCTGTGGTTTTAAAAAGTAAACAATATCCTCTTTAATATCCATCTATTCTGAACCCCCTCAGGACCGAATGTCTTCACTTGATTGCTTCATATTCAATATCGTTATAAAGTAGTTGCTCATTTGGTCGCCTCCTCTATCATTATCTTCAATTCCTCAGCCTCCTGCAGGGATAGCCGCTTATCCCGCAGAAATGTGGCCAGGAAAGCTTGTTCCGGTAATTTTGCGTGCAAACCTACACTGGTCATATTCCATTTTAAGACTAACCAAATAAATTGATTTGTGTACTATCCGGTAGAGATTCAAAACAATTATATTGCCTCAGGATTTCCATGGCGGTTTTATTTAAATGAGTGCGTTGCTGGAAGTCTTCAACGGATATAAAGTCGGATTCGTTACGCGCCGTTATTATTCCCTGGGCTGCACTGGAACCAACACTGGGCAGAGATGAAAACGGTATTAGCAGACCCTCTTTTTCCAGGAGAAATTTATCAGCCTGTGAGCGGTAGATATCAACCGGATAAAATTCAAATCCTCTGGCATACATCTCCATAGCCAACTCCAATATTGGAATAAGTTTGCGGTCTTTTGGTGATGCTTCAAAGCCCTGACGTTCAATTTCCTTGATTCGGTTGCGTACCGCGTCATATCCCTTTAGAATAGTCGCGGCATCAAAGTCTTCGGCACGAATACTAAAGAAACTGGCATAAAAAGCCAGGGGGTAATTAACTTTAAAATAGGCAATGCGAAAAGCCATCGTTACATAGGCTACTGCGTGAGCCTTGGGAAACATATATTTAATCTTTTGACAGGAGTTTATATACCAATCCGGAACACTTTGTTGTTTCATTATTTCTACTTCATCAGGTTTGAGCCCCTTGCCTTTACGAACATTTTCCATTATTTTAAAGG
This sequence comes from Syntrophomonadaceae bacterium, assembly GCA_028698695.1. Lineage (GTDB taxonomy): Bacteria > Bacillota > Syntrophomonadia > Syntrophomonadales > Syntrophomonadaceae > JAAYBS01. Next base: position 4,006 of record JAQVWB010000072.1, read on the forward strand.
CGAATTTTTTATCTGCTCCATGGTTTATCATATTAAGCATAATATCATCACGCGTACAAATTACTTCGCCCAGCGTTGCAATTTCTCCAGCAATGATATTTTGAGCATTATTGGACCAGACATCAGTTCCATGAGAAAGTCCACTAATACGAACCAGTTCAGAAAAGGTTGTCGGCCTCGTTGCTTCCAACATCTGGCGTACAAAGCGGGTCCCAAACTCAGGTATCCCATAGGTACCTACTGAAGAAGCAATCTGTTCAGCAGTCACCCCCAGCGGTTCCAGACCTGAGAATATCTGCATGGTTTTAGCATCACTTAAACTTATAGTATTAGCCTTGATTCCGGTTAAATCTTCCAACTCTTTGATTACGGTAGGGTCATCGTGTCCCAGTATATCAAGTTTTACTAATTGGTCACCAATAGCATGATACTCAAAGTGAGTAGTAATAACCCCGGATTCTTTTTTATCCGCCGGATATTGCAAAGGAGTAAACTCCATTATGTTTCGGTCATGCGGTAAAACAATTAATCCGCCCGGATGTTGCCCGGTAGTCCTGCGTACCCCGGTAATTCCCTTAACCCGCCGATTTATTTCCGAATTTTTAGTCCCTTCTGCTCTAGCCTCGGCAAATTTTTTAACAAATCCATAAGCGGTTTTTTCAGCGATGGTTGAAATAGTACCGGCCCGATATACATTTTCCCGACCAAACAATTCTTCAACATAAGCATGGGCACGACTTTGATATTCACCGGAGAAATTCAGGTCGATGTCCGGAACTTTGTCGCCTTCAAAACCCAAAAAGGTTTCAAAAGGAATATCAAATCCATCTTTTAGCATAGGTATTTCACATTTAGAGCACTGTTGTTCATGTAAATCGGCTCCGCAACCAACTGAGCCATCTTCAACATAAATACTGTTACCGCAGGCGGGACATCTCCAGTGAGGCGGTAAAGGATTAACCTCGGTTATCCCGGTTAGAAAAGCAACCAGGGAAGAACCCACCGACCCTCTTGAGCCTACCGGATAACCATCTTCATTTGACTTCTTTACCAATTTATGAGCGATTAAGTATAATACACTGAATCCATGATGAGTAATGGAGTGCAATTCCCTTTCAACCCTTTGATGTACTATGTCCGGAAGGTTATTCCCATATAGTTTTTTGGCCGTTTCCCAACTCAAAGCAATTATCTCTTCAGCGGCACCATCAATCCGGGGAGGATAAAAGCCTTCGGGTACCGGTTGCAGACTTTCTACCCGGGCATTAATAATGGCTGGATTTTTTATTACTACTTCCTCAGCTTCAATGGTTCCCAGATATGAAAACTCACTTAACATTTCCTCAGTGGTTCTAAAGAAAAGGGGTGCCTGGACATCAACATCATCATAGCCTTGTCCCGCCTGTATAATCTGGCGAAATATTTTATGTTCCGGATCCAAAAAATGTACATCTCCAGTAGCTACAACCAGCTTATTAAGTTTTTTCCCTAATTCATAAATTCTTTTGTTCAGCTGTTGTATTGATTCAAGGTTGTCTGCTTTGCCTTCACGAATCAAAAACTCATTGTTGCCAACCGGTTGAAGCTCCAGGTAATCATAAAAACCGGCAACTTGTTCCAAAACCTCATTTGATTCTCCTTTAATAAGCTTTGAATATAGTTCCCCCGCCTCACAAGCAGAACCAATTATTATTCCTTCCCGAAGTTGCTGTAATTCTTTTCGCGTTATTTTAGGATGCCGATAGAAGTTACGCAAATAGGAGTTGCTAATAAGCTGATATAAATTCCTTAGACCAATTTGATTTTGGGCCAATAGAATTATATGATAAGGCCTTTCCTTGCGGTCAGATTCCACCAAATAAGCCTCTACACCATAAATGACTTTAATTTTGTGCTTTTTTGCGAAGTCATGAGCAAACGGAAATGCCTGAACACAACCATGATCAGTAATAGCTATGGCTGCATGTCCCCATTCAGCTGCTCTTTTTATGAGGGCTTCTACTTCGGTTAACCCTTCCATGGAGCTCATTTTTGTGTGTGCATGCAACTCTATACGTTTTTCCTCACTGTTATCCTGACGAAGCGGCTTCGGAACTTTAAGACAGGATTCCATAAACAAAACTGGTTCCCGGACATATGAATCAAAGCGGACACTGCCTTTAATCTTTATCCATTCACCGATTTCCAATCCCTGTTCGTCACTGTCTGCAAATTGCTTAACCACAATGGTATCTATATAGTCAGTGACGTAATAAATAAATACCTGCCGCCCATCTTTTAACACCGCAACACTTTTATCCCATATTTCTCCCTCTATTATGGCCGTTTTTAAGCCTTCCTGCAGTTCGGAGACCGGCATTATCTGACAAGATAATAAACCTTCATCCTCCGCATTTTCCATTTTACCTTTACGGAAGGAAAGTTTCTTTTTAGAGGTTTCATCAGGAATGTTCAATAGTTCCACTTCCTGACGTTCAATGAAGCGCGGAGCGTCGCGTTGCTCATTAGTATCGTAAGCTGTCAAAGCCCTTACCAATACTCTCAGTCGATATTCCTGCCAAAACCATGCAGCTAATTTGTTACACACTTCATTATTTATGATCTGCTGATAGTGTTCTTCCTGACAGGGACAGAAATCTACCCCGTGACTTAGTATTTTAATTGGTATTTGTTCAAATAATTTATCATTATTAAACAAAGAGGATGATAATTCATCCTTCCTGCTGTCCATTATTTTTTTAATTGATTTTTCCGGATTTTTTAACCTGGTGAATATTTCCAGATGATTAAGTGAGGGTATGCTGCTTAACAATTGACTGGCAGTGGAATCAACTACTTGAGCAGGTATGGGCTGGGATACGCCAACCCTCATACACCAGCGACGTATGGTTCGATTTACCTGCAGATTTTCAATTGATGAGTCTTCCCAGTGACAGGCAATATTGGCCGGTAGATGTTCCTGAATAAAATGATAAAAATTACGGTTCATGGTTTATTCCTCCACCAGCATATCAGTTCAATCTTTGAATATTTTTTAAACCTTGTACCTCGGACAATTCTTCAATTATTTCAGAAATTGAAATATGGGCAGGCAAATGAAGTAAAAGCTCAACTTCCAGGTCTTCATCCTCCAGACGGGTGAGTTGAATGTTCTTGATTAATACTCCCATATTACCCAGAATGCTTCCAATAACTCCGACCTGTCCGGGCCGGTCTTCTACAACCATAATCAACCCTTTATAAACCCTCATACCGGTAAACCGTTCTTCAAACTCGATGAAATAAATAAGAATAAAGAGAATAAGAATCGTGGTAACAATTGCTGGAATATACAGTCCGGCACCAACTGCCAAACCAATACAGGCAACCACCCATAAACCGGCTGCAGTAGTCAGACCCCTTACCGTAGCACCTTCACGCATAATTGTCCCTGCACCCAGAAAACCTATACCACTGATTACCTGAGCAGCAATTCGTCCCGGATCAGCATTTACTGTCTGATAATACTGGAAATACATATCCAACGATACTATCATGGCCAGGGCTGAACCTACTGTAACCAATGTATAGGTGCGCAGACCGGCTGGTCGATTGAGGCTCTCTCTTTCTAAACCGATTAACCCCCCCAGAATACCTGCCAATGCCAGTTTGAAGATTATTTCATATACCGACACTTATTTCACATCCAACCCAAATTTTTATGCACGGATGATAGTTAAAATAGAACTGACTATCTGGTCAATATTTACTCTATTTACTTCATCATCCCATCTTTTCTTCACCTCTACCTGATTATCCTGCAATGCTTTTGGACCAATTGTAATACGAACAGGAATTCCAATAAGATCGGCATCCTTAAATTTTACTCCGGCACGTTCGTCACGGTCGTCAAGTAATACTTCAATTCCCTCGGCTTGGAGTTCAGTATAAATTTGCTCTGCTGCTTTCATCTGGTCTTCTTTATTTGCATTAACCGGTACTACAATAACTTGAAAAGGAGCAATGGGCATAGGCCATATGATCCCATTGTCATCATTTTTTTGTTCGACTGCCGCCGCCATGGTCCTGGATACGCCTATACCATAGCATCCCATTACCATTGGCTGTTCCTGTCCGTTTTGATCAAGGAAGGTTGCACCCATGGCTGACGAGTATTTGGTACCCAGCTTAAAAATATGTCCCACTTCAATCCCGCGTACCATTTCCAGTTTGTTTTTACATACCGGACAGGCATCACCAGCTACCGCATTACGTAGATCAGCCTCCAACCGGGGTTTAAAATCACGACCGGGATTAACATTAATGTAATGAAAGTCATCTTCATTGGCACCACAGATGAAATTTCTCAAATTAGCTATTTCCAAATCTGCATAAATATCAACCGGCATTCCTACCGGTCCCAGTGACCCAAAACTGGCACCACATACTTCTCTCACCGTATTTTCGTCAGCCATATATAAATTGTTGCATCCCAAGATATTTTTCAGCTTGATTTCATTTAATTCACGATCTCCCCTTACCAATACGGCAACGAGTTTATCATCAGCCATATACATAAGGGTCTTGGCCTGTTGTGAAGGAACTATTCCGGCAAATTGCACCATATCCTGAATAGTTCTTTGCCCGGGAGTATTAATCTTTTCCAGGGGAAGCATATCCCCCATCATTGGTTCAGAAGTTAACATACAGGCAGCCTTTTCTACATTAGCAGCATAGTCACAGTGAGTGCAATAGACTATTTCTGATTCTCCTGTATCAGCTAAAACCATAAACTCATGGCTTTCGTTGCCACCAATAGCTCCACTGTCAGCTTCAACCACACGATAATTAAGATTTAAACGCTGAAAGATACGGTTATATGCTTCATACATTTTGCGATAAGATACTTCCAGAGCCTCATTATCAACATCAAATGAGTATAAATCTTTCATAATAAACTCCCGACCACGCATTAAGCCAAATCGGGGGCGAATTTCATCCCGATATTTGTTTTGAATTTGATATAGCAACAGGGGCATATTCCGGTAGGAATGAACATCTCCGTCAACCAGGGCAGTAATTATCTCCTCATG
>JAQVWB010000073.1 GCA_028698695.1 Syntrophomonadaceae bacterium
ATTCCAGCGGTTCATTTAAGGCTATCTCCAGTTCTTCCTGATTTATCATATTTTCTTCCAGCATTCTTTGTAATACAATTATTTGCCTGCCACGGGCTGCATCAGGATTAATAAATGGATCGTAGTGACTGGGCCATTGAGTTAAACCGGCTAACAACGCAGCCTGAGCCAGACTTAATTCACTGGCATGCTTACCAAAATAATTACGGGCAGCCATTTCCACACCGTAAGCTCCCCGTCCGAAATATATAGTATTGCAATACATGGTCAGTATTTCATCTTTGCTGTATTCCCTTTCCAACTGCAGCGCGTAATAAAGTTCCAACGCCTTTCTGGTTAGCGTGCGTTCATTGGTCAGAAACAGGTTTTTAGCAGTTTGTTGTGTAATAGTACTGCCGCCAGCCACAATCTTTTTTTCACGAATATTAAAATACAGGGCACGAAGTATACCAACCGGATCAACTCCATGATGACTATAGAATTTTTTATCCTCTACAGCAATTATTGCCGAAGTAAAATAAGTGGGTATCTCATTAATATTTAAGTTTATTCTATTTTGGGCTGTCAGACCTTTTATCTCCCGGCCATTTATATCATATACTACTGATGGCTCTGGTATTTCTACCCCGGGTAATCCTGATGAACATCCAGCCGTATTAAAAATGAGTAAAGCCAGAATAACAATGCTCAATATTTTCCGCATAAATCTCACCCCTATCCAGAATTTACCCATTTTCCAAGCAGTTTATCCGAAACTTTATACTTAAAATTATAATCATGAACAATTATGCTGACTAAAAAAACCCCTTATCAGGATAAAACTGACAAGAGGTTTCTAATTATTTGTATCATCATCTTAATTGGTAATTGTTATGAATATTTTATGCAGATATTAGTAATCAACTCTCCTACATCCTGAACATAATCCTGTGCCATTTCTATATGTTCGTAAACTTCTCTCCATTTAATTATGGTCAGCGGATCATGCTCGTGGTTTTCAAATAAACTGGCCACTCCATAGCGATATAATAAATCCTGCTTATTCTCCAACTCAACTATTTTATCACAAGATTTTAAAATTTCTTTTTTATTATGCTCGATTCTATCCAGCAGATTAAAAGCCTTTTCCTGCAACAGCAGAGCTTCATATAATACATCCAGCATTTCTTTGACCTGTGTGTCAGGTTCACCGGTCTTATACAAAATCATACGATCAATTATCCCAGTAATATAGTCAAGAGTAGCAGCTAGTTTTTGTACCAGTTGAAATGCATCTTCCCGATCAAAGGGAAGAATAAAGGTGCTGTTTAATCTTCTTACCAGTTCCTGAATAATGAGGTCTCCCTCATTTTCCAGACTGGTTAGCTGCGCCAGCTTTTTATCCAGATTATTATAGTCGTCGGCAACACTGAGCAATATATCTCCCCCACGAACCACTATGCGGGCACTATCAGTAAAAAGCTGAAATAACTGTTCATCTTTCCTTCCAAATAACCGCATCGCTGTCCCCCCCCTGAAGTCCTGTTATAAATAACTATAATATATCATGTTGTGAAGTATTACAATACTTATAGATTGTATTCATAGTTATAGCAGCGTTGTTTACAAGGCCCTCAAATAATCCGGTCTTAAATAACTGCGATCATTTTTGGCAATAATGTCATTAATCAAATCAAGCATTTTTTGTTTATCCTGCGGCAATCTGCCTTTTATGGGCAAATAGTTGGAAGCATGATTGCTTCTGAATTCACTGTCTACGACTTCTAAATTCTCAATCATTATTCGCATCTCATCCAGTATCTCGAAAGGACCGGGTAATTCAAATTCTCCTCTTTCCATACGCCTGAATAACTCGGTTCGGGGAACAACCATCAACGTTAATGCTCCTATATAATCCGGATTCATATCATTTAGAATTTTGGCAGTGTTGCGGGCATGGTCAACTGCTTCCGGTGTTCTGCCTGCCAAGCCCAATAAAACCGTTACTGATAATTGTATCCCTGCCTGGCGGATTCTCTTACCGGCTTCGACCATTTCATCATAAGTTACCCCTTTACGAATATCTATTAGCAACGGTTCATGGCCGGTTTCCACTCCCAGATAAGCAATGGTCAACCCGGCAGCTTTCATGGCAGTAAGCTCAGACATTTCTTTTTTTAGTATGACATCCGGACTGGCATATACTCCTACATGTTTAAGACTGGGAAAAGCAGCATATAAATCGCTTAATATTTCCAGCATATCAGATGTTGCCATGGCAATGGCATCGCCATCAGCTAAAAATACTTTTTCCACATCACCATAGTATTGCTTGGCCATGCGAATATCAGTTTTTATTTCTTCCAGGGAACGGACATGGTACTTTTTATCTTTATACATGGCGCAGAAAGTACAACGGTTGTGAGTACAGCCAACGGTACACTGCAAAATATAACTGCGTGCTTCGCTGGGTGGTCTGAAAACATTTCCTTCATATCTCATTTTTAATTCATCCTCCTTTATAGACAGTGTATTACAAAACTGCCAAACTAGAAACTCTTTACATAATGTAAAATAATATCAAGCCATAATTTCGTACTGTTATTCACAAAATAATACTGGTGCAATAAACAAGGAGGTATTTTGTATGGCAAGAAAACCAGGAATTATGTCTGAGGCCCTTAAATATGAAATAGCTCGTGAATTGGGAGTAGACCAGTTGGTCAGTTCCCAAGGCTGGGGCGCGGTAAGTTCCAGGGACTGCGGCAATATGGTAAAAAAGGCTATTGAAATCGCAGAGCGAAATATTGACCTCCAGAATAACCATCTTTAATTAAAGTTGCGCCGGCAGGGGAGATTTATTCTCCCCTGATTATATTTTTTACCCTGGGATATATTGTTTATCAATTTAAATTATCTTTTTTCAAAATTTTCCTCTTGATTATCAAATCAACCAACCAAAAAATAATTACCGCTATAAAAACTGCTGTTACCGTAACATGATGCAATCCCGCACCAATTAAAATTCCCATAATAGCTGTTAACCACAGGGTTCCCGCTACAGATAAGCCCATAACCTGTTTATCATCAGATATCCAGATCAACCCGGTCCCAATAAACCCCAAAGCTGATACAACCTGTGCTGATAAACGACCCGGGTCACTAAACCAGGGGCCGGCAAAAATTTTATAAAATTCGGTTGAGGTAATAGTAATCAGCGCTGCAGCTATGCAGGTAATGGCAAACATTCTGGCATTACGCGCATCAGTAATGGAAATCCCTACAATTGTTCCTATTATACCGGCAATAACCAGACGCAGTATATAATCAATCATAATACAGCTACCTATAAAACTCTATAATTAGGCGCCTCTTTGGTTATAGAAACATCATGGGGATGACTTTCAGTCAACCCGGCATTAGTAATACGTATAAACTGCGTGTTATTTTTCATTTCTTCAATATTTCGCACACCACAATAACCCATACCAGCTCTCAGGCCTCCAATAAGCTGGAAAATGGTTTCCGCAACAAATCCTTTATAGGGAACCCGACCTTCAATGCCTTCCGGCACCAGCTTCTGAGCATCTTCCTGAAAATATCGGTCACTGCTGCCATCCACCATGGCACCCATGGAGCCCATACCCCGATATACTTTATAGCTTCTCCCCTGAAGAATGACAGCTTCACCAGGGCTTTCCTCAGTTCCGGCCAGCAAATTGCCTAACATGACTACATCAGCCCCGGCGGCAATCGCCTTGACGATATCACCGGAATATTTTATACCGCCATCTGCAATAATTGGTATACCATATTTCCTGGCTACACTGGAACAATCAGTTACGGCAGTAATTTGTGGTACCCCGATACCGGCAACCACCCGGGTAGTACAGATAGAACCTGGCCCTATTCCTACTTTTACTGAATCAACCCCGGCTTTTATTAATGCTTCGGTAGCTTCTCCGGTAGCCACATTTCCAGCTATTAAGTCCATTTCAGGATACTTGCGTCTAATTTCTTTTACTGCATTAATTACGGCTGATGAATGTCCATGGGCAGTATCAACTACTATTACATCAACTCCGGCCTTTTTCAAAGCCTCCACTCTTTCCATGGTATCTTTGGCAACACCTACAGCGGCCCCGGATAACAATCTTCCATGTTTATCCTTGGCAGCATGAGGATATTTATAGGTTTTCTCAATATCCTTTATTGTAATTAAACCCATAAGGTTATATTCTTTGTCTACTAACGGCAGTTTCTCAATTTTATATTTGCGCAGTATTTCCATGGCCTCGTTCATGGTGGTACCAACCGGAGCAGTTACAAGACGTTCACTGGTCATTACGTCTTTAATTAATTGACTGAAATCAGTTTCAAAACGAATATCCCGGTTGGTTATAATTCCTACCAGTTTGCGCCCCTCGGTAATAGGTACACCCGATATTCGATAATGTTCCATTATATCAAGGGCATCCTGAATTTTATTTTCCGGTGCCAGGAAAAATGGATCTGTAATTACACCATGTTCTGAGCGTTTTACACGATCCACCATATTAGCCTGCTGTTCAATAGACATGTTTTTATGCAATATACCTATGCCACCCTCACGGGCAACTGCAATAGCCATGCGGGTTTCAGTAACCGTGTCCATTCCGGCACTCATTATGGGAACTTCCAGCCTGATATTGCGCGTTAACTGAGTCGATACATCAACCTCTCGGGGCATTATATCCGAATGACCTGGGATCAGTAATACATCATCAAAGGTGAGACCCTCTTTAGCAAATTTGTCCATGACATTATGGCCTCCTTATAAAAATTTTAGTTATATTATCGTATTATAAACCAAGATGCAATACTCCTCCAATGCATAATAATTAATTAATTTAATTATTTGCTGTCACGTCATTTTAGATTTTTAATCTGCCAGCGGGGAAGATTCTTATTTGTAGGATTTATTTTTGCCGGCAATGCCAAAGCTAATCACCGCCAACCACAGAACTGATACCATAGTGAAAGAAGTGTTCCTGCAAATTTTTTACCGTTTTCACACTAACTCCAAATTCATTGGCCATTGATTCCAGCGAATGATTTTTTTCTATGGCAGCAATAAATGCATCAAAATCAATTCCGGCGTCGGCAGTCATTTCTACCAGAGACGGTATTCGGCTCCAGGGCGGAAAGCTTCCCATTTCTAGATTCTCATTGCTCATTTTTTCATGCCTCCTTTAATTTTAGATTGCTCATTTTTCTGGACAGCCATACAAAAAACAGGCCTCATCCAAGAGGCCTGTTTTTTGTATTTTATTTATATGGAGTTATTCTTTAGTCGCATGTGGGTTTGGTCCAAATCAACTACTATTACTTCGCGGCCAATCTTTTTAACCGCTTCCCAGGGTATGACCAGTTTTTGTCGATCAGCCCAAAAGGTAAAGGCGTTCCCCCGGTTGGGAAGAATAATGGATACGATATCACCAGTTTCCCCATTCACCAGCATATCAGATTCCCCCACCGTGCCCATTCGCATGCCGTCATAAATGTTGACCATTTCCTTGCCGTTTAATTCATTTAATCGCATCCTTACCCCCCTATTTTCCCGTATGCCCAAAGCCCCCTTCACCTCTATCAGTATTATCCAGGTCCTGCACCTCTACCAATTGAGCTGTTTCTACCTGGCTGAAAACCATCTGGGCAATACGTTCACCTTTTTTTAATATATACTCTTTGTCCCCCAGATTTATAACTATTACCTTTATTTCACCCCGATAATCAGCATCAATGGTTCCAGGAGCATTAAGAAGGGTTATACCATGATTAATAGCCAGACCGCTGCGCGGTCTGATCTGCGCTTCATAGCCCTGTGGCAAACTGATGGCAATCCCGGTAGGGATTAGCATCCTTTGGCCCGGTTTTAGGATTGTTTCCTCATTTACAGCCGCATATAAATCAACACCAGCTGCCCCGGAAGTCATGTATTGGGGCAAAGGTAAATCATTTGAATGAATACGTTTTAATAATACTTTCATCGCTTATCCCTATCCCCCATTATTTAAGTCCAATGTTTTGTATATTCGTTCTCTGCTAATGACAATGCTTCTTTGGTTCCTATAGCAGCCATAGAGAATTTTTCCCGGACTAATATTTTAGCCGCCAATTGATTAACTTCATCATATTTTACCTTCATTACATTTTCCATTACTTCTTCGATAGGAATTACCCGACCATACATTAATATGGATTTACCCAGACGGCTCATACGATTCATAACGCTTTCCATACCCATATACATACTTGATTTTACCATTTGTTGGGTGCGCTGTACTTCAATGTCGGTAACCCCTTCCTGACCAAACTTCATTATTTGTTCATATAGTGCTTCCTGACAGCGTTCAATTTTTCCTGGGCCTGTACCTATATAGATTGAACAGGCACCCGTATCAGAATAGGCTGAAGAACTCGAATATATTGAATAGGCTAGTCCCAGTTCTTCGCGCAACGATTGAAACAAACGCGAACTGAGTCCCCCACCCAAAATACTGTTCATAATGTTTAGAGCGTAACGCCCGGGGTCATGATAGTTTAGACCTGGCACTCCCCAGCAAATCTGTACCTGTTCAGTGTCTTTTTCCACCAGACTGGTAAATCGGTTATACTGCTGAGGAGGTAATGAAGGTAATGCTACCTGTTGACCGGAGACTTTGTTCAGTATATCTTCGATCTTATCTCTCATTTTTTCAGTTTCAACATTACCGGCTATAGCAATTACCATGTTGGAAGGAGTATAACACTTATGGTAAAAATCCAATATATTATCCCTGCTAAAATTTGTAACGGAATCCAAAGTACCGAGAATTGGCAAACCCATAGTATGACCTGCCCACATTTTTTGAGCAAAAACATCATGGATCAAGTCGTCGGGATTATCTTCATACATATTGATTTCTTCGATGACAACCTCTTTTTCCGTCGAGAATTCTTTTGCTTCGAAGACTGAATTGAACAACATGTCAAATATTATTTCCGTTGCAGTGTATATATTTTCATCCAGGGTACGCGCATATACGCAGGTATATTCTTTTGATGTATAGGCATTAAGCTGCCCGCCAATGCTTTCAAAGCTTTCCGCTATTTCCCTGGCATTACGTTGTTCGGTACCCTTAAACAACATATGTTCAATAAAATGGCTTCCCCCCGCTATTTCAGGGGTTTCATGCCTGGAACCTACTTTTATAAAGACTCCTATGGCAGCTGATTTTACATAAGGTATTTCTTCTATAACCAATTGTGCCTGTGATCCCAGCTTCCAGCTATTTATCATAAACTACCTCCATATATGCTTTTGATTTCCGACAAATCAATTATACCGTATTTAATAACCAGTTCCTAATTACTGCCCCCCATCTCTCTAACCATCCGTAATGTGAATATACAGTTTTATCACTTATTAAGGCAACTGTATCAATTATCTGACCGTCTGACCAGACGGTCAGACTGCCCAGTTTTTGTCCGGCTTTGACCGGCAAACTTGGATTATAGTCAACTATGACTTGTTTTTCAATGTTTAGTTTACCCTCCCCCTGCCATATGTGTACATCTTTACCGGCGTATAATTGCAGTTTATATCCGGGTATTTCGCCAAGAGATATTTCTTTTATCACCTGCGTTGAATCAACAATTTTAATCAGTCGGGTTTTATTGAATCCATGTTCCAGCAATCGTCGGCAGTCTCCCTGACGATCTCCTGATTTCAAGCTTACTGCTATTAGTTGTCTGCCCTGACGGGTAGCAGAAGCAACCAGGCATTTACCGGCTGCGTTAGTAGTACCGGTCTTTATACCATCAGCACCGGGGAAACTTACTAATAGCCCGTTAGTATTTGTTAATGTAATGGGTTTTCGATAACCGGGGTGTTTAAATTCAACGCTCTTGGATGCAACCAGCTCCCGTAGATAATCATACTGCAGGCAATATCTGCCTATCTGCGCTAAATCAAAAGCGGTGCTGTAATGGTTTTTGGACGGCAACCCGGAGGCGTTTTCAAAATAGGTATTGCCTGAGGCAATCAGACATGCTTTTTTGGACATTAGATAGGAAAAGAACAGTTCGTCTCCGGCTACATGCTCAGCCAGAACTACAGCGGCATCATTGGAGCTGCGAACCAGAGTGGCCTTTAATAGCTCCCCTACTGTAACTTGCTGACCGGTTCGCAGTCCGATAGTATACTCAGGAGTACGATCTGCATGAGGGCTGACTGTTGCCGTTTCCTGTAAATCACAATACTCAGTTGCCAGAATAGCGGTGAGCATTTTGGTTGTGCTGGCAACTGGTCTTTGTTCATGAGGCTGGTGCGATAATATGATTTGCCCGCTTTGGGCATCAACCAAACAATAATACTTCGAACTTATATATGGAACAGCGCTTATTGACTGTACCGGAACAAGGATTAAAAAAATAACCAGCAGCAGGAATTTAGCGGTTCTTGACATCTGGTTGAGCCTCGTTCTTTGGATTTGTTATTATCTGTTCAATAGCTACCATTTTGTAGCCTTCTTCTCTCAACCCGCCCAGCATTTCAGGTAAGGCTTTTACGGTTGGTGCAGTGGGATGCATTAATATGATAGCATCATTGTGTACCTGATTTAGCACCCGTTTTACGATTACATCAGAACTGGGACGCTGCCAATCGATGGTATCAACACTCCACATAGTTAGCGTATAGCCTAATTCTGAAGCTACACTGACCACCTGCCGATTCTGTTCTCCGTAGGGAGGTGCAAAATATGCCGGGTTTTTACCGGTAGTTTTATTTATTATTGATTCAGCTTTTTTAATCTGTTCGGCCACATCCTGGCGAGCCAGATTATTAAAATGCAAATGACTGTAACCATGGTTTTGCACACTATGACCTGCCTGGGCCATTTGTTTTAATAATTCACTGTTTTTCTCGGCCCATTTACCGGTTACATAAAATGTAACTACCGCATCATTCTTTTTAAATTCTTCCAACATCCGGGGTATATATTCTTCTCCCCAATCAACATTCACAGTTATGG
>JAQVWB010000074.1 GCA_028698695.1 Syntrophomonadaceae bacterium
CCCCAGACTGAAATATTTATCATCTTGGCAGCGATAAAGATTATAGCAGGCAAATCCTCCGGTAAGTACTTCTCTTCCACGGTTACCGGGTCTTTGTGCTCCGAATAAATCCCCCAGTGCATAACCCATAAGACTAATGGACCCATCCAGCATGGCGATATCACAAAACTGACCCCGCCCGGTTTTTCCACGGTCAATCAGGGCCAATAATATGGCAATTACCGCATACATGCCGCCACCTGCCATACCGGCAATCTGAACCCCGGGAATACACGGTCTGCCGTCACTCCCCCCGGTCATATCGATAACGCCCGCCATACTTAAAAAATTAATATCATGTCCGGCCAATTCGCTCATCGGTCCGGTCATGCCATAGCCACTTAATGAACAGCATATTATACGGGGATTAATTTCACTCAGTTTATCATATCCAAATCCCAGCCTCTGCATAACCCCGGGGCGAAACTGGTCAATAACTATGTCACTAATAGCAACCAAACGGTTAAACACCTCAGCCCCGGCCTCGCTTTTCAAATCCAGAGCAATACTATTTTTATTACGGTTTACGGTATAAAAAATGGCACTTTGTCCCCCCACCATAGGAGGTGACCATCTTCCCGTATCACCATTCAAATCCTCAACTTTTATAACTTCGGCCCCAAAATCAGCTAAAATCTGTGAACAAAAAGGTCCCGCCAGCATTCTCGATAAATCCAGTACCCGAACTCCTGATAATATTTGACTCATTACTATCTCCTCCCATTACCAATCTATTCCCATTACCAATACTATTTAATCTGTAACCATTCAACTGCCCGCGCGTAAACCGGATCAAGTTCAACCTGCAAGTTGCTTAAGGTACGATTTAGTTCCTTTTGCGTAGAAAAATCAAGTACTCCATAAGGGTACAACCCTTTATCAGCCTGAAATTTTTTAATTGCTTCAAAAGTAAGCACATCCAGAAGTGTATCCGGCTCGTCAAGCTCATACCCGGCCAGCAGTAAAATGTTCTCTGCCGTTTCGACCTCATTGTTTATGCTATTCAAGACCGGTTTTTCAATTTGTGCCAAAGGCGGTATTCCCTGCAACCAAACCCCGGGAATTTCCTTTGCCAACACCTCAGTGTCCGGCTTTAATCCCTGACCATCAATGTTACGTCCTTTAGGGGTATAGTAAATACCGGTAGTCATCTTGACCCAGCCAAGCAAATCCTCATCACTTAAGACTTCCCATTCATGTTGCGGCAATTTACGGGGATCCACTGAATTAATTGCATAGCGTTCACGGTATTTGTAAAATGCCTGCGGGGAGAGTAAAGCCATAAAATCCTGTACGCGGGCTTTACCAAAAGTCTGGCTGCCAATTAAAACTCCGGCACCGCTATCCTGAACAGCACCGGCCAAAATTTCTGCTGCACTGGCAGTTCCCTCATCTACCAATACCACCAGATTATATGGAGAAGTATCCAGATAGGAACCATAATATATATCCGCTAAATCTTCTGCACCAAAATCCAGACGCGTAATTAACCCCCGGGGAACAAAATATCTGGCGGCTGCTACCGCTTGCTGGACCGAACCTCCGCTATTTTCCCGCAAATCCAGAATAATATAGTTGATATTTTTCTCTGCAGCCTTGTTCAGTTCTTTCTCCAGAAATTCCTGAGTATTGGCATTAAATGATTCTATATAAATATAAGCAATCTCTTCACGAATATCACTGTATACCGGGTTCATTATTATTTCGCTGCGTTCAATTTTATATATAAGGCGCTGATCACCACGCAATAATTCTACTATCACCTCAGTACCTGTTTCACCTCTAACCAGCTCAGCTACTTTTTCGATTGTGGCATAGGTAACATCAACATCATCAACCTTCATAATTCTGTCACCGGGTAAAATCCCACCAAGGGCGGCCGGTGATTGTTCCATTACCTGTTTGACAATTACTTTTTTATCCCTTTCAAGTAATATGACTCCTATCCCCTGATAATCTCCACTAACATAATCCATGAATTCGGCTGCCTCATCATGGGTATAAAACCTGGTATAAGGATCCAAACCGGAAAATATGGTCTGCACAGTTTTGGTATCCAACTTCTCAATCTCAATATCCTGGTAATAATTATCATCAATGAACTGCAAAATCGCCTTTAAATACTCCCGGTCATCCGTAACTTGTCCGGCAGATAGCGGAGTGCTGCCCAACAGTAAAAACATCACCATCAACCCGGCGATTAACCTGCCCTTCACTGAACCATCCCCATTCCTCAAAATCCAATACATCCTTCAATAGCACTATTCTTAAGCCATCCAGAAATTATGCTTAAAGCCAACCACCGTCTACAGTAATTACCTGGCCGTTAATATAATCCGCCTGCGGTGAAAGTAAAAAAGAACATACTCCGGTAATATCCTGTCCCAGTCCCAGTCTGCCCAGGGCAATATTATCCTGTAATGCCCGGAGTTCATCGGCATCCAATTCACGGTTTAACATATCGGTCTGAATGGCCCCTGGTGCAATGGCATTAACGGTAATTCCTGACGGCCCCAGCTCTTTGGCCAGAGATTTGGTCAAAGCAATAAGCCCGCCTTTGGAAGCTGAATATACACTTTCGCAGGAAGCACCTGAAATACCCCATATGGATGCAATATTAACAATACGCCCGTAACCTTGCCGCAGCATATGGGGAAAAGCCCTCTGGCAGCAAAAAAAAGGTCCCTTTAAATTAGTGTCAATAACCTGCTGCCACTCCTCTTCAGTAACATCCTGAAATAATCCCCGCAAAGAAACTCCGGCATTATTGACCAGTAAACTGACCGGGCCCAAAGTATTTTCGATTTGAGTGAACATGTCATCTACCTGCTGACGACTGGATATATCACCCTGAACAGCAAGAGCCCTGCCAATTTCATTAATCTCTGCCACCAATTGCTGAGCCTCGCGGACAGAATGTCTGTAATTAACTGCCACGCCAACACCATGACCAGCCAAATCTCTGGCAATATTAGCTCCGATTCCGCGACTGGCACCCGTTACCAGACAAACCTTCCCGGCTAATGCATTTCCCATAAACAACCTGATTCCTCCCGGCAAACTACTAATCATTTCAATTATATCCTGTTAATCAGAAAAATACCGAAAACCAAGCATATTTATTTAAAAACAGGCTCGGCAGATGATGGCTTTGGTTAAATCAAATGCAAAAAGATTGGGGGGCGTATCTACTCCCAACTTGAAATCTATTTCGATGATCGATCGGATAGGATTAAAATGTTATTCAAATTCCACTTCATGTAAAGGAGTAGCCATCAACTTATAACCTTCATATTTATAGAGGTTATACGTTGCATTTCGAACCGTCTCCCTGACACCCTACAACTGAAGTTCTTTATTTTGATTCTCAATAATCTCTAAAAACTCTGCCGCAGTCACTACAATTGGCTCTTTAGGATAATGTTTGGCATTCCCAGTCACAAGATGACCATTTACGTGAACTGCCACTTCATAAAAGATCTTGTCATCTTCATCTATAAAATCAATATTCAATGGTTTTGGCACAACTGATAACCCAGCCTCTAAAATAAATTCAATCACTTGATCAATTGCCTTTTGATTGAACTTAAACTTAGGTCTCTCAAGAACCTCTTTGTACTCGGCAATTATATTACTGTCAAAGCACATAGTGACGTTCCCATTTAAAACATGATCAAAAACCTTAGCAGGTGCGCCTTTTGGAGATAGGAATGCAGATATTAGAATGTTAGTATCGAGTACTGTTCTTATCATTTCCCGCGCTCCTTGCGAGCTTCAGCAATTTCAGCCTCAATCTCTTCTGCTGTCATTTTTGCATTTCCATTCATCATGGATGCCAATCTCATTTTATTAGTCGCTCGCATTGCCATAGACTGTCTGACACTGGCAAGGACATCCTCCATGTTTTCGTCATCAATCTCAATCATAAGGGCACTTGGCTTGCCATTGTTGGTGATGATCAGTTCGTGTACTTCTGAAAGCTTTTCCCAGATTTGTCTTGGTTTGGTTCTCAAATCTCTAACGGTATAGAAATTCATAACTACACCTCATTTCATTAATTGGTTACTTTTACTATACCATTTCGTTGCTCAATTGTCTACTTTTTAAGATGTCAAGGGGACGGAAAAACAATAATCCCGGTCAATTTTGATTGACCGGGATTAAATCTGTAGATTTAGGTGGCGGAGAAGGGTCACCGTGTCTTCCTGTGAGTAACCATTCATCTTTTAACTAAACTCGCCTCAAAACCTAATTTATTTGAATTTACCAAACCGAACCTAACTGAACTAACTTAACCAACCTGACTGTACTTAACTAATCCGAACCAAGTCTAACCTGATATGACTTACCGAACTAACCTTTGAACTTCTTACCTAAAGTGAACTAGAACCAGGTAATCTGACCCTCCTCCACCTAAGTTGATTATAAACCTGAAAGAGATTAATTGCAACCCTTTTTGTATTGGTAATACCTGCCATCAACCATGAATTAACCGGGGTAAACAGCGCGTACAAAACCACATTGACCTGCCTTTATTCTTTATCGCCAGTAAATAGGCATCATCTTCACTGATGTTGCAGGAAACGCAATGCTGGGGAATATAATAGCTGCTTTTTTCGGCCTGATGTTTTTCCACCGCTTCCTCAGAAAATGCTTCCGCCAGTCTGGATTCCAGGGTCAGAGCCCCGGTTGGGCATACTGCCAGACATACACCTGCACCATCACACAATTCTTCCTGAATTACTTTAGCCTTTCCATTCTCCAGAATCAGTGCTCCTTCGGCACAAGGGCTGACGCAAGCCCCGCAACCGTCACATAATTCTTCATCTATATGCACAATAGTTCTCATAACCATCATAATTAACACCCCCGATACCGTAGATTAATGATGTGTTCCCTCTACTACTCTAATACCTTTGGACTCAATTACTGCTTTGATTTCAGCATGATGTGGACAGGGAGGATAATCCCCTTCCAGCATCATACAGGAGGAAAGATGAATAACATCAACCCGGTGTTTCTTTAAACTGTCTGCCAGGCGTGAAACCCTGCGTCCCGGGCATCCTCCACAGGTAAAGAAACCAATAATTTCAGTGTTTTCACCATATGGTTTGAAATGTTTATGCCTTTTATTAAAAGCCTTAAAACAGGCAACCCCCGGACATACTTCCGATACAGTTTCACATCTGACTACGGCAATGCGTGTTACGGAATCATTATCCTTATCTTCGGCAAAAGCAATATGCTTATCGCGACCTCTGTGGACATCTTCAACAGTTACTTCCTCACGTCCCGCTTTGCGGACATCTTTTTCGACCGCACGTTTTGCCATGCTGCGAACAAAGCCCGGAACTTTTTCCAACTCCTGCAGGGCATCTTCACTCCAACGCATGATGTTTCACTCCTGTCTCTGTATAGAAAAACCTTATTGCGGATTTTTAATCATAACCAGCATCATTTTAAAAGCACTGTTTGCTTTAAGAGCATGGGGTTGATGCGCAGGCATGATAATCATTTCATCCTGTTTTACCGTATGTTCCCTGCCGCTTATTGTAATAAGAGCCTCGCCTTCCAGAACTAATACCATAGCATCAAATGGAGCCGTATGCTGACTCAGACCTTCCCCTTCATCAAATGCAAACAACGTAACGGTTCCGCCTGTCTGCGAAATCATGGTCCTGCTAACTACATTCCCTTTCTGGTAATCCACCAAATCAATTAATTTTACTACCGGTGTCATATCAATCATCAAACTCAACTCCTTATTAGTATTTTTAATGCAGTTATCAATGTATTTTGCCCATTAAGCCATAATTACTGCCAGATCCTGTTGTGCAGTTGTAATCGGTAGAATCAATCAGGAATTACAACTTTACATTCTTAAACTTATTTTTGAGAATTAATCATATCAGCCAGGGTTTCCCTCTGCAGTTCTTCAAGCAGCGCTTCCTGAGCTTTCCCCAATATCCGGGACAAGGAGCAATTCGGTTTGTTGGGGCAATGATAATCAGGAGCCAGACATACATTAAGCGCCAGTGTTCCTTCGATAGCAGTTATTATATCCAGTAATGTAATGTCCGTGGCCGGTTTAGCCAACCGGACACCTCCCCCCGTCCCCCGGTGAGTTGTCACCAGATGTGCCGGCACCAGCAATTGAATAGTTTTTTTCAAGAATTCATCAGGGATACCCTGTCGCTCTGAAATAAGTCGGGTAGAAACCGTTTCGCCCACTGGTGCAGCTGCCAGTTCCAGTAAAGTGCGAACCGCATATTCAGTTTGTCTTGTGATTTGCATAAATAGCACTTCCCTCTTATAAACCCGCGCAGTTTATATTGGACTAATTTTATCCCATTTATCTTTTTAAGCATACCCTATACCGTAATAATTTATCAAGCCCTAAAATTTTTTTTGAGAGTTTAATATAAATCAAAACCCCAAACACTGAATGAAATTCATGGTGCCAGGATTAATTTTCAGAATATTTTATTAATTTGCAGGTATATTGTAAGGTCACAGCGTATTATTATGTAGAAGATATTGAAAGGAGGCGCGTACAGAAATATTTAAAGATTATTGTGTAGGGGGAGTATAAATGAATAATCGTTGGCAGGAAATGTATAAAGAGAAATTACAATCTGCTGAGGAAGCGGCCCGGTTTTTTGAATCAGGTGATACTGTTGTGGCGCCGTTGTCCAATGGCCAGCCGCTGGCGCTCGTAAATGCAGTAGCCAAAAGGGCAAGAAATGATGAATTAATAGACCTTACTTATGTAAGCGGCGTTGACATACGCTGGTTTGATTTATATCATCCCGATCTGATTGGAAAAGTTTTAATTGATTCGGGTTTTGTTCATATCGCTACGCGTCACGGCGTTGGCGAAGGTATGTTTACTTATACTCCATGTCGCCTGGGTGAAACAGTTGAAATGGTAAGTCAATGTCGCACCTGTCATGTGGTTGCCCTCGTAGTATCGCCAATGGACAAACACGGGTTTTTCTCTACTGGATGTAATGTTGACTGGGGATGGGAAACAGCCAAAATTGCTAACCCCCGCCATATTATCGTGGAAGTAAACGAAAACATGCCCCGTACTTACGGGAGTAACCAACTGCATATTTCCGAGGTAAGTGCAGTTGTGGAAAACCATATCCCGCTGGTGGAAGTACCATCTATCCCTACCAATGACCGGGACGAAAAGATTGGCCGTTTTATTGCTGATATGATTGAGGATGGTTCATGTCTGCAGCTGGGTATCGGCGGTATGCCCAATGCTATTGCCAACTTTTTATTGGATAAAAAAGATCTGGGAATTCATTCTGAAATGTTAACTGATTCCATGGTTGAATTATATAATGCTGGAGTAATAACCTGTCAAAAGAAAAACTTCATGCCCTATAAATGGATTGGCAGCTTTGCTATGGGCAGCAAAAAACTGTATGATTTTATCGACGAGAATCCCCTGGTGGAAATGCACTCCACGCGGTTTGTTAATGACCCATATATTATAGGTAAAAATGATAAATTAATTTCCGTT
Organism: Syntrophomonadaceae bacterium; assembly: GCA_028698695.1. GTDB lineage: Bacteria > Bacillota > Syntrophomonadia > Syntrophomonadales > Syntrophomonadaceae > JAAYBS01. The sequence continues at coordinate 7,574 of JAQVWB010000074.1, forward strand.
AACGCCACTATGGAAGTCGACTTAACCGGTCAGTGTGCCTCAGAATCAATTGGCACCATACAATATACCGGTACTGGTGGACAGCTGGATTTTGTTCAGGGTGCCTGGCGTTCCAAAGGCGGCAAATCTTTCCTTACGCTATATTCCACCTACACCACCAAAGAAGGTGAAGTGAAATCCAAAATTGTTCCTTCACTTTCTCAGGGCATATTTACTACTGTATCCCGTACCGATGTGCAATATATTGTTACCGAATACGGGATAGCTTTTTTGAAAGGGCAGAATCTGCGCACTCGCGTTAAGGAACTGGTCAGTATAGCCCATCCGGATTTCCGCGATTGGCTCATGTACGAAGCCCGCAAACAAAACTTCATACCCTAAATCAACTATATAATTGAGTATTTTGTATAATTAGGATTTTTGATAAATCAAAAGATTTTTCATGAATGTCACCCTGAGGCAAAGCCGAAGGGTCTGAGACTCTTCGCTATCGCTCAGAGTGACAATATTGGAATTTTTGTATTATGCAAAACTCTCAATTAAATACCGCATAAAAGCCTGCCGTTTTTCATTTCGGCAGGCTTTATAAATCTCTTTTTTAGCGGTAGATCTATGGATTAACGTTTAGCAATCGCATGTATAGCTTTTATTGCCTGTAATATCTCTTCTTCGGTAGTAAAATAACCCGGACTGATACGGCAGGCACCCTGTTCAAGTGTACCAATCGTCTGATGAGCCAAAGGAGCACAGTGCAATCCGGAACGCGTTACTATCTCAAACTCTGAATCAAGTGCATAAGCAAGTTCGCCGCAATCCATATCAACAATATTAAAAGCTGCCACTGCCGTTTGTTGTTTTACATCTCCGGGACCGTACATGGTCAACCCCTTGATTTCCTTTAAACCATCTATCAAAACAGCGGTGATCTTTTGTTCCTGCTCGCAAATAGTCTGCTGACCCACCGCCTCAATAAAGTTCAACCCGGCTAATAACCCTGCTATACCCGGGGTATTAAGAGTACCGCTTTCCAACCGGTCCGGCATCAGCTCCGGTTGTTCCAGAGATTCTGATAAGGAACCGGTGCCGCCTTCTTTAAGCGGCGAAACCTTTAACCCGGGACGCAAATAAATACCTCCGGTTCCCTGAGGACCCATCAGACCTTTATGCCCGGTAAAAGCCAGAATATCTATGTTCTGGGCAACTACATCAATTTCCAATACTCCGGCAGTCTGAGCACTGTCAACCATAAATAATGC